>NZ_JAUBPT010000054.1:0-42692 GCF_036700905.1 Microcoleus sp. S13_C3
CCGATAATACTTAGTCTACGACCACGCCGTTTCGTTTGTTCTAACCGTTTTTGCTCACCTATTGGGTAATAAGTATAACCGGGTTCACTCCACATACAAAACCCTGATTCATCTAGATACTTTAAGTCAATTCCTCCCGCGTCTGCCTCTAATTGCAACATATCTAAGTCAGATTGCTTCGTTTCTTGTACTATCGGGTCTTGTTTTTTTTTGTGACTTTTTCTCGCTCGTTTCCAAATAAACCTTTTTTTTTAAGTATCCGTCTTAATCGATCGGCACTTAGTTTAACAGAACGTTCTTTTTCTAATTTCTGGACTAATTGAAGACTGTTATATGTACGTGATTCGTTTTTGAGGCATTCTTTTAAAAACTCTATATCTTCCTCTTTCCACGTTTGCTTTGCCCCTCGACCAGGCAACTCCCAAAGCCCTTCCATGCCTAGATTCGACCATTTATGTAAAACCTCTCTCACTGTTTGTGGAGTCCAGTTAAAATGAGCAGCTATTTTTTCAACGTACCAGCCATGTGCATTTAATCTAATTACTTCTGCTCTATCTTTGACTTTTTGTGGTACAGCAGCAGTTCTCAGTTTTAATAGAGTTTTGTCTTGCTCGCTTAGTCAGGAATACCCTTAATCTAGCGCCCATATATTGAGTTACCTCCGTAGATATATTCTTTTTGTTTACTTATCTTAACATAGTTCGGTTTTTTTGCGCCGACCTACTTAGAGCTATGGGAGAAAATCCAAAAACTCACCGCAGCGTTAGCAACCACAGACCAACCAAAACTAGGCCCATCTCCCAAAAAAACTAGCAAAAATTCCAGCACTCCACCGTCCACAGGATTCAAGCCCAACATTGGGCCATCGAAAATTGAGGGGATAAAAAGACAAAGAAGCCTAGGAAGAGCAGGAGGGGGAAGAGAACTACATCCTCATCCCGACCAAACAATCATCGCCCAACTCAAAAAGTGTCCCCAGTGTGGAGAGAAAGTGACCGCCACTGCACAAAAATTACAATCCATCTACGAAAAAATCGAACTACCACTAATTCGTCCCATCATCACCCGCATCGAACGTTATGGCGGTCAGTGTGCCTGCTGTCAAACGAAGTATGTTGCCCCTGTACCATTGGGAATGGAACCAGGTTCACCGTTTGGCAGTTCTATTCAAAGCTCGCGTCACATATCTGCGTTACACTCATGCCATCAGCTACGAACGGCTGTCGTCCATATTGGGAGAAGTCTTTGGACTAAAGATATCAGAAGGTGCCATCGCCAACTTGCTCTTGAAGGTCAAAATCAGTTTAGACGACCTTTGTAAGTCAAATACTACAACGGTTGCGGCGGGCAAAATTAATTTGTTCAGATGAAACCAGTGCCAGAGTTAAGGGACAGAATCAGTGGGAGTGGGTGTTTCAGAACCAGGATGTTTGCTTACACGTTATTCGCCCCAGTCGAGCCAGTGGAGTAATTAACGAAGTTCTATGAGAACATCGTCCCGATATCTGGGTGTCTGATTTATTTAGCGCTCAAAAAAATCACCCCGCACCACAATGGCAAGTGTGTTTGGCTCATCAATTGCGGGATTGCCAATATGCGATTGATGCTGGGGACAGGATTTTTGCCCCAGGGATGAAGAGGTTATTAAGGGCTTTTATTATCCATCGACGACGAGAAAAAATAGACGATACCAGACTCAATCGATATCGAGAAAATTACAGGAAAGATTAACCGGGATTTTAAATTTAGCGCCACATCATCCGGATGGTATCCGGTTACGAAAACGCTATGGTGGGCTAATTGACAATTTATTTCTATTTTTGGAAGATGCGGGGATTCCAGCCACGAATAATAGTAGTGAACAGGCGATTCGGATGAGCGTGATATTTCGCCGTGTGACTAATGGCTTTCGTTCGGAATGGGGCAGAGATTTGTTTGCTGCCGTTCGTTCGGTTGTCACTACTGGGAAGCGACAGGGTTTAACTGCTTATCAATCCATTCAACAAGCTCTCTCTATTGATGGCTCCCTTTTTTCCCCGAGTTGAGCAATTACAAGTTATATTCTAAATGATAAAGAGATGCTCCCCGATCCACAGCTACTTCGTTCAGCAATGATGTTTATTGTTTCATTGATTAAATAAATCCGTGTTCTGCTAAGAATTCAGGTGTAATTGTTCCCAAACTGTTGATTGCCGGGGTTTCTTCCCACGGTTCGGGATGGGATTTTGAGCCGCTGCGGAGAAATTTGGCGACATATTTGCCCAGAATATCTGCTTCTAAGTTTACTAAACTTCCTGGTTGCAAATAGCGGAGGTTTGTCTCACCAAAACTGTGGGGAATGACAGCAACTTCAAACCAATTCCCGTCAGCATCGCAATCTGCCACGGTTAAGCTGATGCCGTTGACGGCGATGCTGCCCTTGGAAACGATGTAAGGTGCGATTTGACGTTGCCATCCCGAATTTGCTACAGGTGGGCCAGTAAACCGCATCTCCCAAGCGTTGGCGGTTTGGGTTGATGTCGCTAAAGTGCCGATCGCATCTACGTGCCCCGTCACGAAATGTCCCCCCAATTTGCTACCGGCGCGCAGGGAGGTTTCTAGGTTCACCAAAGCATCGGGGAATGATCCCAGAGTAGTGCGGCGGAGAGTTTCTGGGGAAGCGACGGCGACAAAACCTTGCGGCAAAACTTCCACTACCGTCAAACAGACTCCATCCACGGCTACGCTGTCCCCAATGGCTAAATCTTGTAAAATCTGGTAGGAGTTGTTTGATGTGCAGGAAATTTGGAAATAATCGTTGCCTAGCGACTTCAGTTTTCCGAGAGATTGAATTAGTCCTGTAAACATAAGTATTTTTCCTTAGTCGATCGCTTATTTACATGAAACCACAGGCACAAACCAGACGCAGGAGGTTTTTCCGTCCCCCTGTCCCCCGGAGTCAATCGAAAATCTAAAATCTCAAATCTAAAATCGATAGTCCCAGATCAGTTGCAGATTCAGGCGAAGATCGAGTCATACTGGATTTAGGTCATCTTTATGTCCGAGTTTTCTACCGCCTTGCAGTTTCTTAATTCTGTCAGTAACCCAGCCCTAAAACCAGGGACTGAGCTTGTAAGAGCAATCGAAGCAAGCTGTGCTGACGGGCCTCAGCCTTAACTGGCTACGTTATTTGAGTCACGACACTCCTTGAATGCGACGCTAGTTTTCCGCTCTGTCATTTGCAATTAAACAGTCTTAAGGTCACTGAGACAGTGTTGCAAGTCTAACAAGCTCTCATAACATTGACCGACAAGCGAACATTACCCCGAAAGGGAGCCGGAGACAACCATATCTCCAAAGAGGGGCAACCATACCCCTCTACCCCCGAAAGGGGAAAGGGGATTCAAGGTGGTGCTCACTGAGCGTAGTCGAATGTGTTGAAACCGCCCATGTTGTTTCCCTCTCAGGACTAAAGTCTCTGAGTTTCCCACTTACCGAGCATTTTTATGATTGAAATGAAAGTCGCTGGAATTGCCTTAGATGCAGCCACGCGCAGTCCTATTGTCCTATTGAGAGACGCTACTGAGCGACGGGCTTTGCCTATTTATATCGGTCAGGAGCAAGCAAAGGCTATTATTAGCGCGATCGAAGGCCACAAGCCTCCTCGGCCCTTAACTCACGATCTGATGGTCAATTTTTTAGAGGCATGGAGTCTTACCTTGGAGCGCATAGTTATTCACTCGCTGCAAGATAACACGTTCTATGCCGTGCTGATCGTCCGTCAGGGAGAAGTTAAAAAAGAGATCGATGCCCGACCTAGCGACGCGATCGCCCTAGCCTTGCGAACGAACTGCCCCATCTGGGTGATGGAAGAAGTCGTCGCCGATGCTTCGATACCGGTCGATCGAGATGCTGATGAGGCAGAACGCCGGGCCTTCCGGGAATTTATCTCAAACCTCCGTCCAGAGGATTTGATTAAGAGAAGTGGCTTCAGCCCGGGGGAAACTTCCTAAACTTTATGCGCTATCGACGGTTTGGCAAAACGGAGTTGCACCTGTCTGTATTTTCCTTGGGAACCATGCGCTATTTGGCTTCTGAGGAAACTGCCTGTCAGACAGTAAAACAGGCAGTGTCTCAGGGAATCAATCACCTGGAAACGGCTGCAGGTTACGGTTGCAGCGAGGAATATCTTGGCGCGGCCCTTTCGGCTGGTTTGTCTGTCGATCGATCGCGCCTCCACGTCACTACAAAAATTTCCCCAACCGAGGATGCAGCAGCAATGGAACGCTGCATCGACGCATCCCTCAAACGCCTGAATTTAGACTATATCGATTGTCTGGCAATTCACGGTTTGAATACTTGGGAACATTTGGCGATTGTACGATCGCCCACAGGCTGCATGGACTCTGTACGCAAAGCCCTGGCTGATGGTCGCATTCGGCACGTCGGCTTTTCGACTCACGGGCCTCTGGATCTGATTTTGGCTGCAATCAATACAGATTTGTTTGAATTTGTCAATCTGCATTATTACTATTTTTTTCAGCGCAACGCCCCGGCAATTGAACTCGCCAAAGACAAAGATATGGGCGTTTTCATCATTTCCCCGGCAGATAAAGGAGGGCAACTCTACACGCCCCCGGAAACTCTCGCACAATTGTGCTCGCCTTTCTCGCCCTTAGAGTTAAACTATCGATTTTTACTCAGCGATACTAGGATTGGGACTTTGAGTGTGGGCCCTGCAAATGCCACAGAATTAGAGCAACCCCTGAAATATTGCGATCGCGACTTTCCCCTCACCAACTCCGAAATCGCTGCGTTCGATCGGCTAGAATCGGTTATTGCAGCCACCTTGAAAACCGACAAATGCAGCCAGTGCTATGCCTGTTTGCCTTGCCCGGAAAACATCAACATTCCCGAAGTATTGCGACTCCGCAATCTCGCCGTCGGGTGCGACATGACTGACTTTGGCAAATACCGCTACGCCATGTTTGAAAATGCCGGACACTGGTTTCCCGGCAGCAAAGGCAACCGCTGCACCGATTGCGGCGAATGTTTGCCCCGGTGTCCCGAAGAGTTAGACATCCCAACTTTGCTCAAAGATACTCACCAGCGACTCGGCGGCAAAGCAGGCAGGCGGTTGTGGGATTGAAAAAAAGGTAAAGCAGGGAAAAGGCGATCGAGCGTATCTAAGTGTTGCAATAATTACGTTAAACTTTGGTTTAACCTGAAATCTTGCATCATTCTCCAGAACAGGCTTTCCGGCCTGTTCCACAAAGAATTAATTTTTTGTGGGGAGTAGGGGTTGGGCAGGAGAGCCCGCCCATAAAAACCTTATTGAGAATGGTGCAACATTTCAGTTTAACTGAATTTACGATACAGTCGATCGATAAACTACTTCGTTTTACGACTGTATGCGGGAGCATCCCGATTTTGCAAAAAGCGTTTTTGAGGAGTGCGAGTATCTTGCACAGCAAAGTCTACATCTAACCGCGAACACTCCTGTGAAAGCACTCATTTGGATGCTCCCGACACACTTTAAATAGGAGCCGACAGTATTATATGTAAAAACAACTAAATAACACAATCTAATTAACAGCTAGAAACCGATTTTTTTGAGAATACCCAGTCATTTTCTTGCTTGGTTGGCGGCGAGAGGCAACAATTTTATGATGATATCATGTCCGATCGCTTAACCATAATATCCCGGTCGGGGCGGGTTTTGGAGATTGTCAATTATTGGCAGGTATTGTTGGCTCACGGGCCCCTACAAAAATCTCGATCGCTCGACCGGATAGGATAGGAGTGATTAACCGAACTCGATATAAAATCTAAAATCGTTCAACTGAGCGCTCACGCCAAAGTCTAAAATCTAAAATCTAAAATCTAAAATCTAAAATTGATTGATTGCCTTCCCGATTAATTGATCGCCTGTTATCTACAACCGATCCCGCATCTACTACTATGGCTCATACTCAGTTAAACGACAGCCAGCCAAATTGTCGGCAGCAAACTAAAGTTGCGACTTCCGAAAGAAGATTGAAAGCAGCTTTCAAACCGTGTACCTACAACTTAGCTGTTACCAGAAAACAGCTAATCGGACTGCTGACTTTACAAACAATCTTGCCCGTCGGACTAACGGCAGCAGCACTTTGGCTAACATCGGCAGTTGGAAGCAATCAACTGCAAAATCAAGCTAAATCTGAACTGAGCCTTAGTGAAATTAACTACAATCTACCACTCGATCGCGCCGCAGACCGTTTGCAAAACTCCTCTGACAGCAAAACGATCGCCCAAACAGCCTTAGCTTACAACAGCGCAAAAAAAATATCATATTTGCAAAAATCTGTCAAGGAAATTCTAGAAAATCAAGTCAAAAAAGGGGAAATAGACAGCGCGGTATTAGTTGGAAAAAACAGGCAGATAGTGGTTAGCGTCAACTCTAACCAGAAGGGAAAAAGTTTTAACCTGCAAAAAATAGTCGATCGAGTATTCGCTGCAAAAGAGTCAATTACGGCCACCGAAATCATTGCCAAATCGGAAGTTCAGGAACAATTGGGATCTTTGCCGCCCGGAAAGGGCGATCGCCCTGTTCTCCTCCACTACGCAGCAATTCCCATAAAAGATCTCAAAAATCAGACCGTGATTGCGGCTTTAGTGTTAGGAAAAATTATCAGCCAAACGTCGGCAGTTGCTAGCACCAAAACCCTCAAATTACAGGGTGGCGGCTATCAGGCTATCTACGCACCGCTGGCTGACGGCAAATTTGTCTTGGCAAGTTCGCAAGCAGTTACAAAAAACCAACAGTTACCAGACTTGCTGGCAGAGAAATCGCTGCTGAAATCTGCACTCGCAGCAGGCGGCCAACCAGTCGCCGGAAACGTACAAACAGGCAGTCAAACTTATGCAGTAGCTGCCAAATCCCTTGGCAATTTAGCGGGAAAACCCGCAGCAATTTTAGTGCGATTCATCCCCAAAACATCAATAGAAACTTGGTGGGGCAACAACTGGCTGCTGGCAATGTCTGCGGCTGCCATTGTCCCCTTCGCCTTGGGCGTTGCCGTCACTCGCCGGATTGCCAAACCCGCTAACTCAGATTTATCAACAGCAGACGGGAATTGGGCATTTAACTCCAGCGCCGAACCACCGCAGCGATCGCGGACATTTGATATAATTTATGACAATTTAAATTTCGGCGAATTCCCCGATTTATTTCCCAAAAAATCGAGTTTAGAGGGTCAATTAGCCGTAGATTTTCGATATAATAAAAAATTGGCGGGCGATCCTCTTCGAGGGCTTCGCCAACGCCCGATCGCAAATCCCCACATCCCGCTCGCTTTCCAACCCCTAGAATTGCCCGAAAACTCCGTCTCAAACCAGTCGCGGCAGGTAAATACAGAACTAGAAAAAAGCGCGATCGCCTTAAATCAAGTCCAGGAAGCTTGGCAAGACTTAAATCGCCTCAACTGGGAATTGCAGCCAGAAATACTCGATCGCCAAAACACTCAAAAAGCCCTGCGAAAGAGCGAAGCACTGCTGCAAGCGATTTTAGACAACTCAACAGCAGTAATTTACATAAAAGACCTTGACGGAAAATACCTGCTCACAAACCGCCATTTTGACAATTTGTTTGACATCGCAAAAGAGCAAATCACAGGGAAAACCGACGGCGATATTTTTCCCCAAGACTCTTCAGCAGCCCTACGAGAAAACGACCTGAAAGTTCTCGAATCCTCCTCGCCCCTAACCCTCGAAGAAATCATCCCTCAAGACGATGGCCCGCACACTTATATTTCTCTGAAATTTCCCCTCTGCAACTCCGAAGGTAAAGCTTATGCAGTCGGTACAATTTCTACAGATGTGAGCGATCGCAAACTTGCCGAACTCACCCTAGAAAAAGCCAAAGCAGAACTAGAAATAGAAGTCGAACAGCGCACCCTATTTCTCAAACAAGCCAACGAACTCTTGCGGTTTGAACTGGCCGCCAGAGTCCGCGGCGCCATCACAGTCAGACAAATGACGGCTCAGGTAGCCCGACACGCCAGAACTGTTGACGGCATTCTCGGCGCTTCTCTTGACCTAATTTTTCTAGTAGATCGATCGGGAAAATACACCTATGTCAGCCGCACCGCCGCTCAAGCTGCCGGCATGAACCCCAGAGAAATGATTGGCAAAACCTGGCAGGAATTAGGCTGGTCGCCAACAATTATGCAGCGGGTTCACCAAGAATGCGACGGCATATTTGCGACAGCCGAACCCGTGAAAGGCGAAGTAATTGTCCCCACGGCAAGCTGGGGAACCCGCGACTACGAGTACATTCTCAGCCCGGTTTGTGCGACAGACGGCAGCGTCGAAGCGGTGGTGGCGACACTGCGGGATATCACCGAACGCAAAGACGCGGAGGAAGCGTGGCAGTTGGCAAAAGAAGCAGCAGAACTCGCCAACCGCGCCAAGAGTGCTTTTCTGGCAAACATGAGCCACGAGTTACGCACTCCCCTCAACGCGATTATCGGCTACAGCGATATGCTGGTGGAAGATGCCGAAGAGTTAGGCAACTTACAGGTAGTGTCGGATTTAGACAAAATTCGCACTGCTGGCAAACACTTGCTGCGCCTAATTGACGACATTCTCGACATTTCCAAAATTGAAGCTGACAAGATGGAGATTTACCTCGAAAGCTTCGATGTTGGAGGCTTAATCGAGGAGGTGGTAACAACTATCAAACCGCTAATGGATAAAAACGGCAATACTTTGCAAGTATTGAGTTCTGACAATATCGGCGCGATGCACGGTGATTTGATGAAAGTGCGGCAGGTAATGCTGAATTTGCTCAGCAATGCTGCTAAATTTTCTGCTAATGGGGCGATCGTGCTTACTGTCGAAAGAATTACCAGCGAAGAATTAAAAAATAAATATCAACCAAAAATTGCTCAAATGTTAATTTTGGATGCAGACTTTTTAATTTTTCGAGTGACGGACACGGGCATCGGCATGACACAAGAACAGCAAGAGCGACTGTTCCAACCTTTTACTCAAGCCGACGATTCAACTACTCGCAAGTACGGGGGTACGGGTTTGGGACTGACTATCAGTCAGCGTTTTTGTCAGATGATGGGCGGCGATATTGAAGTTACTAGCGAGTTAGATTGCGGTTCTACTTTTACTGCTTGTCTGCCTGCTTCATTGTTTAAGCGATCGGAATTTTAATAATTTTGCAGAAATAAGAGAAGAGTCGGCGGTTGAAACCGCTACTATACAAACAATGTCCGCCTCCGCGGACTGAAGAATAATAAAATTAACTTCCAGGCTCCAGCCTGGGAACATAAATCTAGAGGCTCTGCCTCGGTTGGAAACATGGAGGCAGAGCCTCCGGATCTGCATTACTAGGCTGGAGCCTAGTAACGAGTAATTTAAAATTATCTGCGTTTATCCGTGTTTATCTGCCTTACATCTGCGGTTTCTGTATCAATGAATGATTTATGCAATCTTGTCTAATAATATGATGAATATGATGAATTACCCCAAAATGCGCCACGAAAATCAAGTTTATCCCCGCAGGCATGGCATTTTTACAAAAAGTTTATTTTTGTTCCCGATCGCCTGTTCTGCGTGCCTCGGAGCCTTGCTGTGGGGACAATCTGCGGCTTTTTCCCAGCAGCCGGCTTGCCCGACTGGCAACGCTGCTAATTTGCCGTCGCCCCCGCTTTCGCAAACCGAAAAAAGCGTGCCGAGTCTGTGGTTAGCTCAAAAACTGTATGGCGGAAAATTGCTCGATCGCTGGTTTGTCGATCCCGGCAATACTTGGGTAATTCTCATAGTCAATCGCCAACTTTGGAGTTTGCTCGATTATATGGAACGCTATCAGTTTGTTAACCGCTTTGGCACTGTCGCCAACGATTATGGTTACAATGTGCGAGTTTGCAACCGTCAAGGCACTGCTTTGGCAGTTTATTCGTGCAAGGGCGATCGGCTTAACTGTCGGATTGATTTAGAATCTCTCTCAAATCCGGGTATTCGAGGAAGGGTGAAAGGATTTTAGTAGGGTGCCTCAGCAGCGAGTTATTTGATGTATAATAGATAAATCAAGAGCTGACGCACCGTGCATTTGAGCTGATAAATGCGGTTTGTAATAAGTAGAAAAAAATGAAAACAAACCTTGAGCTTCCTGCTGAATTAGAACCTTTTCGCCAAGAAATTGAAAGTTCAGAAAAGCCTGTTATTAAAATCACTTACGAACGAAAGGCGACTGATTTCTGGTCAAGCAAATTTGGCGGAGTGCCTTACTTGCCGAAAGGTTACGATTTTCCCAAAGATAGTGATGGAAAATATATGCACCTTTTGGCACAACTCAATTTTGAGGAAATCTTTGCCCAAGTGCCATATTTAGCGCCTTTCCCCAAAAAAGGAATTTTGCAGTTTTATATCGGTGACACAGATTTGTATGGCATGGATTTAGACAATTTGGAGAACCAAAAAAATTTTAAATTATTGTATTTTCCCGAAACTGACACAAATAATTATCAAACAGATTTTGCTTTTTTGTTGGATCGAGAAGTTAAGGAATTTTCACCTCTAAACTATAAATATGTGAATAATCCGCAAGAAGGTTTGGCTTTACAGTTTACTCCGGACTATGAGTGGGTTTGCCGAGAAGACTATCAAATTACTAACATTTTGGAAGTACAAAAAATTAAACAATTCTTTGATATAATGGAGGCAGATGATTACAAATTAAATGATTGGTATTATGATAATTTATACGAGATTCACCATAAAATAGGGGGATACGGCTACTTTACGCAAACTGACCCTCGTGAGTATAGCCCGCAATACCAAGACCATAAAATTGTAGTCTTACACATGATTAGTGATGATGAAATTTGTTGGGGTGATGATGGAGTAGGCAACTTTTTGATTCGTGCTGAGGACTTAGAAAAATTAGATTTTTCTCAGGTGATTTATAATTACGATTGTTATTGAAATTAAAATACTAACACTTTCCGCTCCTGCTGTTTTGTTTGTTATTTCACTGCCGTTTGTTGCTTTGCTACACACACAAGGCTGGTGACTGACGAACCCTACGGTTTAAGGTGCGTCAGTTTTGATGATTTTCTCGGCGCTTGTGGGCTGGTGACTGACGAACCCTACATTTTAACTTTTAACTACTTGCCTAGTTTCTTGCCAGAGCGATCGATATTGGGCAATACCAGCATCCCCAAACGGCAGCAGAAAGTCGCTAGCAGCAAGAATCTTCGCATCCGGCAACAACACGGAATTAGTGCGAACAGCTTCCGGCAAATCTTCGGGTTTCATGCCGACAATTATCGGCGAACTAGCCTTAGCCAGCAAAGATAATTGAGGAGCAACCCGAGGTTGTAAGCAAAAATCAATCCATTTCTCCACTAAAGAAACTGGATTCCCTGATGCTGGTTGTACCCACAAATCTGTCCAAAGTGCAGTTCCCGAAACCGGAACTACTAAAGCAATATCCTTTTGAGTTTGCAGCAGCGGCAGCAAGTCCCCAGAGGAACCTACTGCCAACCAAGTATCGCCTAAAATCAATGGTTGCAGGTAAGCGTCCGAACTATAAAATTTAACTTGTTGGTGCAGATTTGCGAGTTCTTTTTTAAGATTTGGGATTTTATCTAATTGCTGCGTATTGTAAGATTTCCCTAGTTTTTTTAATGTTAAACCGATAACTTCTCTGGCACTGTCCGGCAGAGAAATTCGATCGCGCAATTCGACTCGCCACAAGTCTTTCCAATCTGTCGGAGTCCACCCCAAAGCCTTAAATTTGTCGGTTCGATAGGCAATTACCGTACTTCCCCAGCGGTAAGGTGCAGCCCACACTTTACCTTGAGGATCTAATTTACCCTCGTCGTTGCGCCTGACGAGTTTTTGCCATCTTTCGGGCAATTTTGGCCAATTAGCAAACTTAGCAGGATCGATCGGCTTAATCAATTTTTGCCTAATTGCCAAAGTCAGCCAGTAATCTCCCAACATCACCAAGTTAGCTTGATTTTTTGATTCGGGAACCCGTTTCCACTCCTGCAACAGGGCGAATAATTCTTTTAATTGTCCTTCTTGCGTTACCTGCAAAAGCGGAGACGGTTGTACATCGCGGCTAAATTTGCTTACCAGTTGGGCCGGAATACCGTTTTTGAGCGATCGAATTTTGAGACTGGGCTTCGAGTCACACCCTGCCGCCAATTGACTTAAAGTTAGGGTGGCGGCCCCCAATAGCAAAGACCTTCGTTTCACCTGTCAATCCGCTTTTCTAAATATTGACCCATCTTTTTGTGTTCTACAGCCGGGGAAATAATTGTTTGTCGAGTCCGGTAGTTGGCGCCGATTTGTCTTATTTCTTTTTCAAACACAGAGCCATTGTACTCGGTTCTGCTGCGCTGTGAGTCTGTTTGACCGAAAGCATCCACGATACAAGCCCCCGAATTTATCTCGCGCAAGTCAATGCTTCAATTCTAAAATCTAAAATCTAAAATCTAAAATCGCGCAATCGATTGGCTCTTGCCCTGATTTTACCTTCTACATTGTCGATCGAGCTTTCCGATGCCGAAAACTCCGTCAACTTAACGCCTAATTTCTGTGCTGCAAGTTACTTTGAGCCAGTTTTGCTCGTCAGCCGGGTCGATCGGCTGCATCTGTGTTACATTTTTTAACTATTCGAGGGGGTCTGGGGGAGCAATAAGTCCCACACCATAATCTTTGATTTGGTGTTGCGATACATGGACGCCCCAGACCGATTTTATCCGGTCAATCAGGCGTGAAATCGGTAGCATATGTAGGTTTATAGACCCGTAGTTCTGTGTTAGAGTTGACTGTATGACTCTGATCATGAACTACTGCTACCGAATTTATCCCGACGCCAACCAAGCAGAAACGATGCTTCATTGGTTGGAAATTTCTCGCAAGGTTTATAACTACGCCTTGCGAGAAATCAAAGATTGGGTCAATTCGCGTAAATGTAGTTTGGATTATTGTTCGCTGGAGAGAGAATACATCATTCCAGCCGACAAGCCATTCCCTACCTATTACGCTCAACAGAACGAACTTCCCAAAGCGAAGAAAAAGTTCCCGTTGTTGGGCGAAGCCCCTTCTCAAGTTCTGCAAACTACCATTCGCAGATTGCATGACGCTTGGAATTATTTTCAGTCGCGGGGGTTTGGCTTTCCTCGCTTCAAGAAGTTTGGACAAATCAAGTCCATGCTGTTTCCTCAATTCCAAACCAATCCTATTACGGGATGGCAGATAAGCTTGCCCAAAGTTGGGAAGATGCCTATCAACTTGCATCGACCTATCCCAGAGGGGTTTGTGGTTAAACAAGCACGGGTGTTGAGGAAAGCTGATAGGTGGTTCGTTGTAGTGACAATTGAGTCTGATGTGTCGATACCCGAGGCTCAACCGCAGGTCGATGCGCTGGGTATCGATTTGGGACTGTCCAAGTATTTGACAACCTCGGATAAAGAGTTTATTGCTAGACCCCGATTCTTGACATCTTTGTACCGCAAGCTGGAATTGCTGCAACGTAAGTATGCCAGAACGAAAAAGGGTTCTAAGAACCGTGAGAAAGCTCGAATCAAGGTTGCCAGATTCCACCACCACATTGCTAGAGTTCGGAAGGATTGGCAATTCAAACTGGCTAACCATTTGTGTACCAAGGAAGGTATTGGGATGGTCTTTGTTGAGGACTTGAACTTGAAAGCGATGTCCAGGGGGATGTTGAGAAAACATACCTTGGATGCTGCTTTTGGTCAATTTCTCAATCTGTTGGAGTGGGTCGCCAAGAAGCATCAAATCTATTTTTGTCGCGTCAATCCAGATGGAACGTCTCAAACTTGCCCTAAGTGCAACACACATACGGGTAAAAAAGAGCTTTCCGAACGAGTTCATAAATGTGGTGAGTGCGGATATCAAACCGATAGAGATCACGCAGCATCTGAAGTTATTAGGTTGCGTGGTTTAGAACTCATTAGTACGCAAGGACTTTGCGGAATAGAAAATGCCTATGCAGTCGGTCTGCCGGGGATTGATGAAAGTCAGTCGGCGTCAGAGGCGAAATCCCGCAAGGGAAGAACTAGGAAATCTTCCAACAGTGATGTTGGGAAGCCCATACCATAATCTTTGATTTGGTGTGGGAGGATGTCACTATAACGAAACAACGAGAGCGCTGCCATCTGCCGTTGGATGACGCTTTTTACACAACCGAAGTAAAAAATCCTTTTTAAATCGGCGACAGCTTAATAAATAAAAATCCACTCATCTGAATCCTGAAAGCACTGGCGAGAGCGAAGTCAATCTAATAGGACGCTCTGCGATCCGACTCTCATAAAGCAGATTTTTTAACCCTGATTGAAGGTTTGAACGAAGTATGGGGGTTAACCAACCCGGTTCCTGTGTCCAAGACTATCTAAAACCTAAAATCTAAAATCTACAATCGACCCACGAATGCCCATCGATTATTTTCAACCTGGCTCCCTAAATCTACCGTCAGGATTGGGAACACAGCAATTACGTCAAAAATTAAATAATTTAGTGATAAATCCAAGTTATGTAAAGATTTACCTAAAATGTAAAGATATTAAGTTACGAGCCAAAGGATGATTGTATGGAAGCGCTCCGCCAGCAAGTTACAGTATTGAGCCAACAAGTCGAGGCCCTCTACAAACTCATAGAAAACCTCAATGAAAAGCTCTTGGAGTCGGCCAAGGAGACGAAGCTGACCCAGCAACAGAGAAACGATGGCTCTGGAACGCTAGGAAATGAAAAAACCTCCCCATATCAAAGCTACAGAAGTATCGATGGCCTCCTCGAACACAAGGACATACTGTTAGATGACAGCTACTTCGACAAAAATTCTCAAAGCCTGGAAAAAGAGCTGAGCGCCGAGATTCAAATCCAGCGCTTAACAGCTCAGCTAACAGCAGCTTACAATCGAATTGCCGCCTTGGAAGAACAGTTGCTCTCCAAAAGAATGCACTCGCAACATCTAGGCGGGCCTAATTAAATATTGCTAGCGGGGATCGGGCATTAATCTCAAAAAAAATACAATTTGCGTTGATTTATGCTCGTCTACTTATAGAGTTATTGCAGAGAGTTTTTTCGGTCGGGGAATTAACAGGAAGAATACTGCATGAAAGCGAGATATTGTGTAGAAATAGGAAGGCTATTTCTTTGGTGAACAAGATTTTTTTTACAAACCGCAGAAGGCGCAGAGGACGCAGAGAAAGAGAAGAAAGAGAAGAAAGAGAAGAAAGAGAGAAGTTCATAAATCCGGCATCGATTCTTATAACTATCTACTTAATGTTTAATCTCACACCGCGAGGCTAAAGCTTCAACAGCTTGAAGGAGTTGAGTTGGAGTCCAATTTGCAGTCAAGCCACTGGCGATCGCACACGCTCCCGCACCGACACCTTCTTTAACATAGCCGCGATCGTAAGCTTGCAGTTGCCCGTAGCGAGATCCAGCAAAACTTAGCTGCGCCGCCAACAGAGGCACACCGCCGATATCATTAGCAAGTCCTACAGTGTCTCCTGTAGGGTCTTCGGCCACCCAGCGCGTAGTCCCCACCGCAACTTGTTCGGGACTCCATAGCAGAGCATATTCACGGGCTAAGGCTTGCATCAAAGCGTACACTGCCAGCATTTGCGTGCCCCCGGCCAGAAGCACCCCGCAAGTCTGACTCGCGGCGATCGCCATTGCCGCCACCGCTATTTGCATCGGATCGCCCACTGCCGCTACCAATTCCAGGGGAGTGCTGTTTTGTCCGTTAATTTCCCACTCAGCATTATTGAGTCCCGCTGTCACCGCAGCCAATTTTTGAGCGTGATTGCAGCGAGGATGAGAACTATTAACTTTGCCCGCCGCTGCAATACCCAAACCCATTAACACGCCCAAAGCAGTAGTCGTTCCCCCAACTACGCACTCCCCTAAAATTAAATAGCTGCCATTAGTTTGAGCAGCCAATTTAGCTCCCCAAATTAATCCTTGTTCGAGCAAATGTTTGACTGTTTCGAGTTCTAAAGCATTCCCAGAAATCAGACACTTTGCCGGAGTGCCGCCCAAATCAATTGCAGCTACGGTAGGTGGGAGGGGCAAACCAGCATTAAATAGGTAAAGCGGAAGTTCCAAAGCTTCGACTACAGCGCGAGATATCAATACCGGCGAGGCACCCGCTTCTAGCGGGGGCAAAGGATATTGGGGCGACGGTTGGGGGCCGTTATACAAAAATTCTGCATCGGCTAAACAAGTAAATTGTCGATCGTGCGGGGTTGCTCCTGCTGCTGAAATCCCCGGAATTAAGCCTGTCGCGGTAAATCCTAACACGCAGGCAAATATCGGTTTTCGTCCCCGATAGCGATCGAGCCACCGCTGCCCCTGTTCTATTTCTGTATAAATATGAATCATAATTAGTCATTAGTCATGGGAATTGGGAATTAATTATTGGTTATTTGTTAGTTCTTAGTTGTTGGTTTTTAGTTATTCGTTTGCCCATTATCACTGACCACTTACCCCTTATATCAAGCGCGGTACTAGCGGACGTGATATGATGTGTCCTGTTTATGAGCCCCCACAACATTTGCAACCGCTCCTTAAAGCTTAGGTTCGACTGGTTTTTAGTTGTTGCTCCTGTGCACTTACGGCGATCGCCCTATGAAGTTGGCTGCCATCGGGATGCCCTCTCAACAGAATCTTTCTTGTATGCAACTTCATGTAAAAATGGTAGAAATCGGTTAATCCGTAGTTGGTTTGACTGGGAGCGTAAATATTGGCAATAATCAACATGGTTAAATGAGATATTTACATATTTTACGCGATAGTTAACTAATTATTTTAGTTCTCCTCGCCGTCGTACTTAAAATTTTTATGGGTGACGCAGGCGCGATCGTCTTTCACTCGCCGCTCGCGATCTCTGTAAACTTCCGCGATCGTACTTATACGGTTTTAATTAAATCCTCACCAACTTGTGAGGCCATATTGTGTCAATTAGTAGCCTTCGTATTTGTGCAGGCACAAATATAGTGTACCTGCACAAATCCTGTCTAGAGTTGCATTTTCTATATTTTTCAAAAGATTCGCCCACAAGTTGTAGGTCCTGGGCTCTATCTAATAACAGAACATTCAGACGCACCCTTTTAGTTAAGTTATCAATTCAGCACTCAAGCGTCAATCTTAAAAGCGATCGCTAACTGCCCCCTGGCGCACCCCCTGCTTGACCTCTGAGTACAAAAATTACTCCCGTCATAATTAGCGCCACGCCTACTAACCGCAGCGGTGGCAACGGCTCGTTAAATACAATTTTGCCCCCCAAAACAGTAAACAGGTAACTGATTGACAGTAAAGGCGAGACTATGCTAATGTTAGCGCGGGACAAAACTACGATAAAACCGATCGAAGAAATTGCGTACAGAGAAAGACCTGCTATTATCAAAGGCTCAGTAGCCATTGCTATAACTTTTTCAACTAAATTAGCCGCGCCGATGGGCCCTAAAACTTTTGCTCCAGCCTTCAGAGTAAATTGACCTAGAACGCTGCACAAAATGGCAGCAAGCAAAACCAAAAAAACGCCTCTATTCATGAGTTCACCAACATAATACTACAGTTCGAGAATTGCCCGCAAAAAACTCTCCTAAACAGCTTTGATTAAGTTTTATTGAGTTTTGTTCGCCACCCATATTTTAAACATACATACTGGAAATGCAAGTATTGTCGATCGCCAGCAACAGTAGAACAAACATATGGCAGAACAGACCAACGCCAGCGGGGAATACACTCTCGAATTATCGATACTCATGCCTTGCCTGAACGAGGCAGAAACTTTAGAAGTCTGTATCCAGAAAGCGCAGAAGTCCCTGCGCGAACTTGATATTGCCGGTGAGGTCATCATAGCAGACAACGGCAGCACTGACGGTTCTCAAGATATCGCTACCAGAATGGGGGCGCGAGTCGTACCCGTAGCAGCCAAAGGCTACGGCAGCGCCCTGATGGGAGGCATAATCGCAGCGCGCGGACTCTATATTATCATGGGCGATGCTGACGACAGCTACGACTTTTCTAACCTCGGCGCTTTTGTCGAAAAATTGCGGGGAGGGTGCGATTTAGTGATGGGAAACCGCTTTCAAGGCGGCATCAAACCGGGGGCAATGCCGCCACTGCACAAATACTTAGGAAATCCGGTACTTACTTGGGTGGGGCAGCTATTCTTCTCCAGTCCCGCAGGCGACTTTCACTGCGGATTGCGGGGTTTCAGGAGAGACTCAATTTTGAAACTCGACTTGCAAACAACGGGGATGGAATTTGCCAGCGAAATGGTCGTTAAAGCCTCTCTGTACAAGTTGCGAATCACAGAAGTCCCCACCGTACTCTCTCCCGATGGCCGCAGCCGTCCGCCGCACCTGCGAACTTGGCGAGATGGCTGGCGGCACTTGCGATTTCTGTTGCTTTACAGTCCCCGATGGCTGTTCTTGTATCCAGGTGCTTTCCTGATGATTGTGGGTCTAATAGTGGGCATTTGGCTGTTGCCCGGTACTCAAACGATCGGGAGTATCAGCTTTGACGTGCATACGCTGCTGTATGCTGCGATCGCAATTATCATCGGTTTTCAAGCAGTAACTTTCGCTTTTTTCACCAAAGTTTTCGCCATCAGTGAAAAACTGCTGCCCGAAGACCCCAAACTCAACAAAATATTTCGCTATGTCACCCTAGAGACAGGATTGATTGTCGGAGTCACACTGATATTAATCGGAATAGTTGGCTCGTTCTTGTCATTAACTATCTGGAGTGAAACTGCTTTTGGTTCTCTCGACCCTTCTAAAACTCTGCGTTTGGTTATTCCCTCGCTCACTTGCCTGACTGTCGGTTTGCAGATGGTTCTGTCCAGCTTTTTTCTCAGCGTGCTGGGGTTGAAGCGCAGGTAAAACACTTAAAAGTACAGTTTTGTTAGAAATTTCACGAAAGATGATTTAAATTGCCCAAATGCTGTGTTAAATCGAGCGCGAACAATCGGGCTTCAACCAGGTTGTCAGTTCATCTCAAAGCTAAAATTATATGACACTAACTGAAAACAACTCCAGCGAGTATGTTGGCCCCAAGCTAGGCGGTTTCGCAACTAAACTATCTTTGTACGCCCGCCAAAAAATGTTCGATTTGCTCATGGGATTAGCCAATCCCAGCGCCGACACAACGGTGTTGGATGTAGGAGTAACTTCCGACCGCCGCGAAGACTGCAATTTCTTTGAGAAACTTTATCCGCATAAGGACAAAATCACCGCAGTCGGTATGGAAGATGCTTCGTTTTTAGAGCAAGAATATCCCGGTTTAAAATACGTCCGTTCTGATGGATTAAGCTTGCCATTTCCCGACAAAAGTTTTGATTTAGTCGTGAGTTTTGCCGTAATCGAACACGTCGGGAGTCGGACTCAGCAACAAGCTTTTGTTCGGGAACTTTGCCGCGTCGGCAAAACTTGCTGCATCACAACTCCCAATCGGTGGTATCCCGTAGAATTCCACACTGCTGTTCCCCTCATACATTGGCTGCCCCCTCTTGGTTTCGAGCGTTGCTGAAATTGCTCGGTCAACACTTTTTCGCCCAAGAGGAAAATCTCAACCTTTTATCTGAGAAAGATGTGTTAAAGATACTGCCAGCAGATGCTCGAATTTCTACCAAACATTTCCGGCTTTTCGGTTTGATATCTAATCTGCTCTTTTATGTCATCTAAATAGTTGCTACTTACGCTGAACTCCCAAATCCAGCACAAAATTTTCTCCGTCTGTATAAAGCTTATTTCTCGTTTTTGCTAGTTGTTGCACGTTATCCCGAAAGTCGTGAGCAAGTTGTGATTGCAGTCTAAACCAAGATGACAATCCAGGCCCTGAAGTATCTAAATTTGGCGGATGATTGAGACTCCAAGACGAATAAGCTATGTATCGAATAGATTTTGAAATTAAATAGGTCGCTAAAGCTTCATGGCCTTTGAATACAGGCATTCCGGGAGGCAAACTTGCTCCTCCGGGCCAGTCAGCTAGGAAAATTTGATTGCGTTTAAAATCGAGGATAAAAGGTGTATCTAGCCTGGTTAACACTGTTTCTCCCTGGGGAATAGACTGTTGCAGCGCTGCATACTGCAACTTTTGCTTAGCTGAAACTAAAGATGGATTCGTTAGTCCGAATTTAATATTTTTCACATAAGCTGAATAAGTATTTTTAGTTATATCCCACTCGTAGCTGATTGCAAGACCTGCACAAAATACAGCGGCAATAAAAAAGTTAGGAATCCCGTTTGTATTTAACCCTCCTGTATCGGTCATGGCAATCATAATTAATATGATAATTGCCGGAAACAGGTGAGAGAATGAATAGCGAAAAGGGTCGGCATTTTCGGTAAGTACGCCTACAACAACAGTTGCCACTAGCGCTGCAACTGTCATAGAGAAAGGTGCTTGACGGTTCGAGAACGAGGATTCTGCTGGTAAATTAGCAAATTTCAGAGGTCGGATACTTAAGCTCAAGCAGCCGAGCAATATCAGTATAAAAACGTAAATACCTCTGAATGATGCGAGGGCTGTTTTAACAGTTCCCAAGAGTGTCGAACCTGATTTGAAAGTAATGCCGTAGGCGGAGGCGTGATAGCCTTTTCCCAAAAGAGGATACAATAAAGTACCTGAAGATTGATACAAAGAAATCATCCAAGGTAGGAGAAAGATTCCTACTAATACTGTCGCCAGCGCGAATTCCCAAACAACTTTTTGTTTTGTCTTTGAACTAATAAAATAGCTAAGGTAGCTAACTGCCAATACAATAGCCGAGGCTGGAATTAGAGAAGATTTTAACGTACAAATTGCGGCGGAGATTAAAGCGATAATACAAGCATTAGAAACCCAGTAGTTGTAGTCTATTTCTTTGTTGTCAATGGTTCTAAACAAACTTAAAAATAAAGCTACAGGCAGCATACTACTTGTAGTGTTTGCCTTGGGTACAGCAATCAATAGGACAAATAAAATTGTAAATATTACTCGTCTAGTCGAGGCTGGATGTTCTTTAAAATATCCGATAATTAGTCCGATCGTAATTATCAGCGCTAAACCCGGGTCTATGATGTTTAAATTAGTGTCAGAAAGTACGCTGACAATGAAAGTATGGAGAAATGACTGTCCCCCCAAAGATACTATTCTTCTTTCGCTAAAAGGCTCTAGGCCCATAGAACCGAGTTGCAGCATTTTGTGGGGAAATACTAAGTAAGCGTGGTAGTCATCGCTGGTATTAAACCCGTCAGCATAAACCATGTTGGCAAAGTTGAGTCTGCCTGTATACAACCATCCCGCGTATTGGATCAAAATCAGTAGGCTGACAGTCGCAATGCCTGCTAAGACTATTTTATCTTTGCGACTTTCTTGAAATAGCTGTGAGAGATTGCTGGCGATTGATTGTCTGTGATTTACCAAATCTACTAGACAATAAATCAGTCCCAAACCTAAAAAAAATAAAATTGTGGGTGGCGAGATATTCCAAGTTGCGTTTAATACACCGCCAATGATAAGGCTCAAGGCTAGACCCCAACCTGCTCTTTGTCCCCAGTCCGTTCGCTGGTTGGGAAAAAGAATGTGGTTGAGGAATTTCCCCCAACCGATGAGGGATAAAAGCAGGCAAATACCGTAGAAGAATGATATTAGGTATGGAACCATTGCTGTCAAAGCCTATTATATTAAATTGTTAACTTGTGGAGGGATGATTTGTTAAGTTTTGGCGGTGTATTAGGAATCGTCTTTGATCTTAGAAGACGGTGTGAATTTTGTCAATCTACTGTTTTTTGTGTTCGTGGAAGGATGATTGAAAGGTGATTACTATTGATCGGATTGGATACCGGAGAGAAATTTATGATTGAGAGAAGTGCGATCGCACTTTTGGTAATAATAAGGGCTTCGGGGAAAAAGGGGTTTTCGGGAAGAGAGGGGCGATCGCGGGATCTCTGCACAAAAGCTAAAATTGAAGCCGTACTAAAAAGTACGGTAAAAACGAAAAATCTAGGAGGAAGCAGCGCTGGAATGATGATACGTTAAATCCAGGACTTACGCAGACCCGCTATATTTAGTGTGCCTGCACAAATACAAGGGCTTGCTACTAATCAACTCGATATTGGCTCACAAGTTGGTCAGGATTCAATTAGAACCGTATAAGTAAAATCGCGCAAGTTGATAGGGTTCGCGCTTATAAAGTGGAAGACGATCACCCAGGACGTGTTCTTCAAAATTTTAAGTGCGAGGGCGACTCCTTTTAAAATAATTAGTTATACCCATTTAATTGGTATAAGGACTAATAACTACTCTTCATAATCTATCAAAACTTGCACCCAGCTTGGCGGCCGCGGAATTGGGTTTCCCAAACGATCTAATAGCAGCAAAGCTACTAAATGCACTACAAATAAATAGACAATATTGTTAACTAAAATCATCCCGGCCGCGATCGCCCCAATTGTGTCCAAACTCGGTACATTAAGCCAGCCCAGCTTCACAAACACCCATTCCACCATCTCTGTTACCTGGGCCGTTACGTAAACCCATAGATCTTGACCCACCAACGCTGACAGCAGCCAAAACCGAAAAAAGAAGCCGACAGTACCAATGAGAGCACCCACACTAATAGAGAGTGACCAACTCGCTTTGCGCCTCCAAAGTCCTCCCAGCGCAACTCCCATAATTCCAAAAGGCATCACGTATAAAATGCTCCGCGTCGGGCCCATCAGTACCGACAGCAGCAAACCCGATACCAAAGCTGCCATCCAAGCTGCTCGGTTGCCCCAGCGCAAGTAAACCAGGGCGATGGGTATCGGGAAAAAAACCCGCAGCAAAGGCCCCAGCGGAAAGTAATAATTTACCAGCCAAATTAAGCTAGCGGTACTTGCCAAAAAAGCCGTTTCTACCAGCCTTAAAGGCGCTTCCCCAGAGGGGCGCTTCCCAGGATCTGGATTTGTACGATCGCCAGCCATTGCTGAAATATCGGCGGTTTGCGGCTCGTTATTTGTACTGGGTGAACTACCCGAATTAGGCGCAGCATCTGCTGACAAAAAATCACTCATCCGATTTTAGATTTTAGATTTTAGATTTTAGATTTTACGGGGCTCGCACCCGATAAGGCTGATTCCCGATTTTCCGATTTTAGAGTTTAGATTTTAGATTTTAGGGGACTTGCGCCCCATACGGCTGATTCCCGGTTTCACTGTTTGGATGCCCCGCCGCCAAATTTAATATGGCTCGCAGAAACCGGGTTTAGGTACGAACGCAAGTCTTATTTTAGATGGATTTTCTCAGCAAAAATTTTCAGCAGCATTATTTTTCGATTTTGGCTTCCTGAATCACCAAAACCGAACAAGATGCGTGGTGAACGACATAATTGCTGACGCTGCCGAGGAAAGCTTCTGCCAGCCCCGTGCGGCCACGCCTTCCCAACACTATTAAATCTGCGCCCCAATTTTCGGCGGCTTCACAGATACAATGCCCCGCATCGCCCTCCTTTTTGCAGTCAAATTCTACCTGCAATCCTTTTTTTGCTGCGGCGTCGCAGTAATTTTTCAGCAAACCCGAAGCGTGTTTTACGTCGCTTTCCAGCCGCAAACGTTGAGCTTGATAAGCTTGATCCATTAACTCGACATTCATGCCCAAATCTACCGGAATTGGCACTGCCGTCTCGCCCAGCGAGTTGACAGTAACGCAGTTAAATAGCATCACCTGGGCGCGATCGTTCAGAGCTAATTCTAAAGCTTGAGTAAAGACGCGGTGGCCCAGTTCAGAATCATCTAAGGCAGCGAAAATTTTCTTAAAACTCACAGCTTTACCTCCTGCGGGAAATCATTAATATCAGTTAGTTAACAGAGAGTGCTTTTGAATTAGATTCAATAAAAGCAAACTCTGATACTTCTAGACTAACAGACGCTCTAAGGCGTGCAGGTCGGGAATGCACAAAACGTCACGTTCGCGGTGAATAGTTCCTTTTTTTTCCAGCTTGCTCAGCACTCGCGTTACTGTTTCGCGAGCCAGCCCGCTGAGGCTGCTCAATTCTCTGTGTGGCAGGTTCGGTATTTCTGTACCTCCTGTCTCCATGATTTTTTTGCCTTGCCCCTCTGCCAAAAATAATAGAATATCTGCTACTCGCGAGGTACTGTCGGACTCTCGCAAACGCAGGCGGCGGTTGACTTGTCGCAAGCGACGCGCCATCAGTTGAGCTAGGCGAATGCCTGCTAGCGGCTCGGTATGAATAAGCTGCACAAAATCCTGAGATGGCATATTGCCGATCAGTGTCGGGGCTAGGGTGATCACATCTGTCGATCGCGGTGCTTCTTCGATCGCGGCCATTTCCCCGAATAATTCTCCTTTCCCTAAAATATTCAGTGTTACTTCTTTTCCGTCTAGGTTGTAGGTGCGAATTTTCACCCAACCATCCAATATAAAATACACTGATGTTCCCCAGTCATTTTCGAGTAAAATCACTTGATTCGACGGATGACTGCGGGTAACGATGTGGAGAGTTGCTCTCTCGATTACAGGATCGGGTAATCCTGCAAAAAACGGAGTAGAAACTATCAATTGATTTATATTAGAATTCGGATCTCGGGTGTTAAAGCGGTCTTCCATGAGGCCATCATTTTAATTTACGCGCTTGAGCTGCGCTGGGCAGTTAGAAATAGCTTGCAGCCGAGTCATTCGATTTGAGATTCAAGATTTGAGAAACAAGGATCTAAAATCGGCAATTTTACCTCTAAAGTTTTGCGGTCAAAGGCCCAATATGGGAATTAATGGCCTCAAGCTCTGATTGGGAGCTAGAAACTAAAGAATATACCATAATTTTTTAGATATATACCACTGAGCAAATTTTATTAACAAAATTTTAGCAATGTGGCAAACGACTGAGCCGATCGAATTACCGAAGACAAGCACTTCGCGAAGACAAGCTTAACACTGCTGAGAGATTTGTTTTGACAACTCCCCTGCCTAAAGGCGAGGGGATTCTTGGTTCATAGGGACTACTCATGTAGCTTGCCCTCCCCAAAATTCACGCTCGATGTGCCCCACCGCTGTATATCCACGCTGCAAAACCACTTGGGCGGCTGCAACATCTCGATTCGTTTCATAACCACAGGTTTGACATTGATGCACCCTTTGAGACAGTTCCTTTTTACCTGTATGGGTTTGGCACTTTGGGCAGGTCTGGCTAGTACCATGAGCATCTACCTTGGCGAAGTACACACCTCGCTTAAAGCAGATATGACTCAAAATGTTGAGAAACTGCCCAAACCCCGCATCTAGGGTGTGCTTACACAGCATCCCGGCTGACATGGCTTTGAGATTCAAGTCCTCGGCAAAGACGGTCTCGGCTCCATCGCACAAATGATGAGCGGTTTTAAAGTGAAAGTCTTTCCGAGAATTCGAGATGTACTCGTGGTGTTTGGCAATTTGATGGTGAAGCTGACGAAATTTCCTAGAGCCTTACTTCTTCCGTTTCAGTTGACGTTGCAGCGATTTCAGCTTGCGTTGTCCACCCACAAAGAATCGAGGTCTATCAATCAATTCACCATCAGACGTTGCCAAAAAATGTTCTAGCCCTAAATCAATCCCCAATCCATGCCCTGATGCCGAGACTTGAGGCACTTCAACCTTACATTGTAAAGTAAGCATGGCCCAGTAGCCAGATGCCCGTTTCACAACGCGGATTTGCTTGACCTCAAAGCCTTCAGGGATTGGGCGCGATAGGTGCATTTTGACGCTTCCAATCTTGGGCAAGTTGACCCAATGGATGCCATTAAAGCGCTTAACAGATTCTAGATTCAATTGAGGAAACACTACGGAGCGCATCCGCTTTTTGAATCTAGGAAAGCCGTGCCCACGATCCCACATTGCCACAAACGTCGCCTCTAACTGGCGCAACACTTGCTGCAAGACATGGGTGTGAGGGAGCTTCAATTCGGGGATTGACTTCTTTGCTTGGGCCAGTGTTTTGCACTGACGGGCAAAGGTTGGACGCGGTGCATCGGCAGGGATGATGTATTCCTGTTTGATGCTGCACGAGTTGATATCACACTTGCGAGAATTGATCCAATCCTTCCGTTCCCGCAACGCAAAGTTATAGACCTTGCGACAGATGTTCAGCCACTGGTCGAATGTTTCGCGTTGCGCGTTGGTGGGAATGAGCTTGTACTCCTAGGTTAGATTCAACATATAACCATTCTACAGCCACTCTGAATAAATAGGAGCTTGTTTATTCAGACTGTATTCTTCACTGGTTTTGACCAACCTCGAACCGCAAGGATTACAGAGATGCTCTCAAGCGAAAGCTTGAGAGAAGTGAGAGAAAGTCCAAGTCATCATTACTGATGGTTTTATGCAGGCTACTTCAGTCTACACCAATTGTCATGAGTATTACCTAAAAGTCTAGGAAAATATCATCCTAGCAATTGCTCCTCACTGAAGACATCTTCATTGAAAGTCCCCCTAGAAGGGGGAGGCTTGTACCCATTTCTCTGGTCACTAGGCCCTGCTGTCGAGAAGGCAGAATCCACGATCGCAAGCCTGCAAGCACCGCAGACAGATCCCAAATCCGAGCAACTGCCTAGAACCTCGCCAATGTCAGCACATCGGCAAAATCCACAGCCCTTGCGAGCCTAAAGACTGGCGCTCTTGGCGAGCGAAACCCACCCACTTCCCAGCCAACTTTTCTGCTACCCCAAGATTATTGTACCATTAGTATCTAGCCATAAATACAGATAAAAGGCTATAATAAAAGGTTACTCAAACCGACTGTACGGGGACAATCCCAAATCCCGGCATCCCAAATCGCAAATTGTTTGAGGTTTTTTCCAAGTCGGTGAAAGATGAAGAGACAGTGGCGCGCCGCCATGCTAACGAAACACGCGGTGACAGTGTGCGGCCCGCCGTTCAAGCAGGTGAAGGCAAAAGTTTGTGGGGATCGCAGCTATTCCGAGCAGGAATCAGCCTCCGGGTCAGGAAACTCGCCCCTGAGCCGCAGAATTTGACAGCATTTGCACTTGATAGAAGCGGGCATTTGGTGCGGAAGTACCGGCTAACCTATCATAGGCAATAATAGAAGTTATCCGAAGACAAAACGTTAATTAACAGTTTTGACACTCCCCACGGCCCAATCCGGGGGATTCTTCAAGACGAACTTGAAAGGGACAGGCAAAAGTCCCCCTACACGCTCAAAACAACTACCAGCAGGAGAGGTGTTGCAATTGCGCTTACTTTTAAATTATTTTCGCTTTCTGAGTCCACCACAAAAGCCAGATAGGTACGCTCCTCACTCTGCCATTATTTGCCCTTTAAGTATTCCGCATCAAAGGCGGATATCTCCGTTGCCGGGATCTCTCCGTACTAGAATGATTCCTCACGTAGATGGTTGTTCTTACTTGCTACTCAAATTATATCAAACACTGAAGGCGGTTGAAACCGCTACCGACTTATCCCCACGGCCGGGGCCGGGGGCTTGCGTCTCGTTCTTCGGTCAGAAAATATTAGTGAATTACTGACTGACTCGCATTCAGATTATTCTATCTATTGGCATCGCTGCCGCCTGAGTTCAGTCTTTTTTCGGTAAAGTTTCTCCCAAGCCGCATTCCCAGAGGTTCCGCCCTTGAATTCTCAGAAGTACAAAATTCAAGCACTGATTGCTGAGATAGACGAGGTACTCAGCAAGCCCGCACCCCGCTTGCCTTGGACGGGTTCTCTTGATACTGTCCACCAGCGCCAACTTTTAGAGCGAGTTCGCGCTTATCTGGTTTCCTCAGACTCAAAGCTAACGGCCCCAAAAGCCCCCGCCCGCCCAAATGTCCGCCCCGAACCAGTTCCAGTACCCAAAGTGCCTCTGCCCGCCCCAGGCCCCTCAGCCGCACAGCAAATCATGCTTGCCGTAACCGGAGAAATCAGCCACCTGCGTTCCAGCCTGACAGGGCCGCTCCAAGAAGACATAGAAGCTCTGCGGCAAGAGCAACAAGCTCTAATTCAAGAAATCAAACAGCTAGAAGCAAAACGGCAGCAGCAACAATCCCTCGCTCAGCAACAAGCCAACCAACAGCAAATCATTGCTGAATTCTTGCAGGTACTGACTGCCCGCTTGGAAGAAACCTTGACTAGCGATTTCTCCCAAATTCTAAGTTCCCTAGAAAATCAGTTATTGCAAAGCATCTCAGCCCCATACTCTTTGGGCAGTGCGCCTGATGAACAATCGGCTATTGACGTAACACTTAACCGACAAACCTCAGAAGAACACCCGCTGCTGACGCCGGCTCAGAGGTTGGAGCAAATGCAACTGTTCCAATCTCATGCTGACAGTCTGCTGATGAGTCTCGATTCTAGGATGGCTATCGTGTTCGAGGCTTTGCAAGCAAATCTGCAAGGCTATCAAGCTTCCTTGAGACAAGAACTTGAAAATATGTACGGTTTGAGCCAGCAGAGCGAGGCTATGTTCGCGACTTTGGTCAACCACTTGGCCTCACAGTTGGGGCGAGAAGCTTATTCCTACGTTCAACAGCCGATCGATTTAGCAAATAATCTCGAAACCGTCACCCCAACTGCAGCCGATCGATCTTCTGTCGCTCCCGCCCCTTCAAATACTGCGATCGAGCACTCAGCCGCCGAGACTCAGACTGGAGACTCGGTGCAGGAAATTCGCACCGGCGAATTCAGAGAACAAGACAGATTTCCCTACGCCGGTACAGAAATTTCTCCGCAATTCAGACAGTTGAGGCGCGACCGCGATCGCATTCAAGCCCCAATTTTGCTCCCGGAGTTGGAAGATAATTTGTTCGGTTCTGCACCCGAAACATCGGGAAATGCAACTGAGTTTTCTGGCGGTGAATCGGAGAATAGCTTAACAGAAAAAGGCGAAGATATTGAGGATTTGTATGCAAGTTTGTTCGCGGGAGAAGCGGTTCCTGAAGTAGAATTACAAATCGAAAGTACCCCCGTAGAAAATACTGTAATTGAGTCCCAAAGTGAAGGTGTACAAGATCGAGCGTCGGCGGACGAGGAAACTGCCGAATCGCTAAAAATGACCGAATATTTGTTTGTAAATCTGCTGGATGAAGGCGAATCTCTGGAAGAGATTTTAGTAGATGAAGATGCAGACTTGGTAATGGGTAATTCTCTAGAGTCTCTAACTTTAGATAGTGCCGATTTATTTGAACCGCAAGTAACAACAGTACCTCAAGTTTCAGCAGCACCAGCCTCAACCGCCGAGGTGCAACTTGACGCGGAAGATCGAGAAAATCTAGAAACGGGTCACAACCAAGGCGAGCAGTTCGACGCTGCGATGCCTGAATCGCCACCTTTGCCGTTGAGAACGCCCGCAGAAATTAGCCCAAACAACCCCAGTGCCGAGTCCCGTGTGCCGAGTGCCGGTGACGTTCAAACTGGCGAGTTCGACTCATCCTCGCAGCAGCTCGATGATGCCTACATCCAAGCTTCGCCGGACGAGGATTTGCTGCCGGTCGAGGAATTAGAAGATGACCTCGATCGAGCTCTAAATTTGGACAACAATACTCTGGAACTGCTGGAGGCAGACCTCTACAATCTGGAGGGATTGGAAAATACTAGCTTCGGGCGATCGAATTTCTCAGTCGCTAACAGCTTGGATTTATCGGCGAGTTCCCCCGAAGGCAGTGCAACAAATCCCTTTGCGGAGGTGGCAGAGGAAGAACTCGGCACGCTGGAGGATTTGTTCTCCGATGTGTTGGAACTCTCCTCTGATGATGAACCCTTTGTTTTGGAAAACGAACTTGAGGATGATTTGTTTACTGAGGAAGACGAGTCGAATTTGACGCTAGACGAGATTTTGGCTAGTTTGACCGAGACCGATCGACCTTTGACTGATTCACCCCCTCCAGAAACTGCACAAACTAACGAACTGCGATCGAGTCCTCCAGAAAGTCAAAAAAAAAACCTAATTTCGACAGAGAGTAAAGCAGGAGTTGTTGAGGGGAAAACCGATTTTAGCGAGTTGGCCGGGACACAGCAGCAAGACTCGCCTGGGCATTCTGCCGCTGGTGCGATCGCCCCATCCCCAAAACGCCGGAATTCTAGCTGGTATTTAGGCATTGATTTTGGTTCCAGCGGCCTGTCTGCGGCTTTGGTCGATCGCACCAGCGGCGAATTGCACCCGATTTACTGGGAAGCATCGCAGGCTGAGGGTTGGGCAGCAGACGCCAGTTGTCGGATTCCCTCGGCTGCGGTGTTGGCCCAAACAGCCCCAGGGAGCCCGGGGTCAGAGGTGACAGTCAAGTCGGTGGGATTCCGACCCCAGGCTTTGCCTGTCGGAGAATTTTTACTGGAAAATTTTAAATTGCCTTTAAAGGTGGGCATTCCTTATCAGCGGGAGGCTGCTGGGATGTACGAACCGCTGTTGCAGTGGTCGCCCTTGCAGGCTTTTTCGATCGCCTTGCCGCTGCAAGGTGTGCGGGCACTGCTGGCTACTTTGAATCCGAGTTTGCGGGGACAAAAATTTGCCGAATCGGGGGAAATTTTGGATTCTACACCAAGGGCGAATTTTGTAGGATTGCCAGTTTCTAATTTAATTTGTAGGGCTTCGGGACTGACGCCAGAAACTCTCGATGCGGCGCTTTTAGACTTGCAGGGTGTAATTTTGGGGACTCCGGCCGGCTGGTCGGATGTTTATATGTTTAATCTGCGGGAGGCGGTTTTGGGCGCGTCTCTGGTGGCTTCTGGTTCGCAAATTTTTGTGGTGGAAGATGCGATCGCCACTTTGCTTGCTGCTGTAACTCCTGTGAAAAATAACATGGAAGCCGAGTCGTCAGCCGTGGATTCTGCTAAGGGCGGTGAAGAAGCTGCACCGCTGGCTGTGAATGCTTCGTCTTTTAGCGGCGGAACTTTGATTTTGAATGCGGGGGCGGCGACGGTGGAATTAGCTTTAGTTGAGTTGCCGTCCAATCTTCAAGATTTAAGTCGTGCTGATTTTACTTGCCAGAGTTTTGCTTTTGCTGGGGATGCTTTCGATCAGGATATTATCTGTCAGTTGTTGGCTAAAAATGAAACTTGGGGAATGTCGATCGATTTGCCACGTCCTGGCCATCCAGATTTGCCGAGTCGCTATCAATTGCAGCAGCGGTTACAAAATTCTGCTTTTGGGCTGCAATTGTTAGAGGCGGCAAGGCAAATAAAAGTTATTTTGCAACATCAAAAAAGTTTTGCTTTGGATATTGGCCAGCAGCATTGGGATGTGAAGCGCAAAGATTTGGAAAGTCTGGTTTTAGTGCCTTTTGTACAGCAGTTGAATCGTGAATTGAATGCTTTGCTCAGCCGCGCGGGAATGTCGCCGGCGGGGATTAATCAGGCGATTTGTGCGGGGGGTATGGGTGCTTGGGCTGCGATTGCCCGCTGGTTGCGGCAGAAGCTGCCGAATGCGATCGTGGTTCAAGACCAGGAATTGCAGGGCGATCGAGATATTTTTGAGATTCACAATTCTGCATTAAATTCTGTATCTCAAAGTACAAATTTCCCCCAAAAAATTGGTCGAGTTGCCTGCGGGTTAGCGAGTTTGGCTCTCTATCCTCACATTTTGGATGTGTCGCAGCAGCAGTACAGCGACTTTTTTCTGCTGTGGGAATTAATGCAGGTTTTGGGTGAGGAAACTCTGAGCTTTCAGGAAATTTTGCAGTTTTTGGAACGCCAAGGCGTGAATACCCGCACCTGCGAACCCCGAATTTTGCGGATTTTGGAAGGAAATTTGCCGGCGGGACTTGTGCCTGCGGAGGAAGATTTCATGCTGCTCGCCGAGGAGTCGAGGCAAAATCCTGATTGGGAAGCAATTTGGGCTGAGCCGCTTTTCTTTGAAGATGTCTCACGGGGTTATCGTTTGAATCTCGAACACGCCTCTGTTGTTCGCGAATATTTAGGCAAACTCGCCTCTAGCAGCCAGCAAAAATTGTTAGAGCCGCTAACACTTGCTTGGGATGTTCGCACCGATATTTATCGCTAAACGGCAAAAAACCCGGTTTCTCAGTAGCACCCTCCCTGTCTTCCGGGAAGATTCCTTGTAGAAACCTGGTTTTTTTGCGTCTAGGACTAACTTTTTTTTGTAAATTTACGTAAGTTTACATAAAATTTATACGTTTTTAGAAAAAACACATAGAAACTTTATAAAAGTGTTATGGGTTTTTAAAGATTGTGCAAAGCTGAGTATTTCAGGTTCTGCTGATTTGGGATGGCTAATAAGATGGACGTAAGAGATCGTTAAAGTTGAGACAAATCATATGAAATTTCCGATGGGTGCCTCGTCGAAATCCTCATTATCAGAAATGCTGTCCTTATTTTTTCAAGAATTTACTTACAGAGTCTGTGTATCAGAACAACAGCATCACCGATCCGTAACGAGCAAGGTAAAACGGTCGATCGATATTTTGGGCTCCTTGCTGGGACTGGCAATTGCTGCAGTGGTGGCGGTGCCGGTGGCAGTGGCGATGCTGTTGGACGATCGGGGCCCGCTGCTGTACAGTCAAGTCCGCTGCAGCTTCCAAGGGCGACATTTCAGAATGTGGAAATTTCGATCGATGGTTGTCGATGCAGAAAAGCTCAAACATTTAGTTAACAACCAAGCCAACGGTCACATTTTTAAGAATGAAAATGACCCGCGAATTACCCGCGTCGGCCGCTTCTTGCGGTGCACGAGTTTGGACGAGTTGCCTCAATTCTGGAACGTGTTAGTCGGCGACATGAGTTTAGTGGGAACTCGACCGCCCACTCCTGATGAAGTTGCTGCCTATGACGCTGTTCACTGGCAGCGTTTAAATGTCAAACCCGGTATGACTGGGGAGTGGCAAGTCCACGGACGGTCTGGAGTTAAAGACTTTGACGAAATTGTCCGCATGGATCTCGACTATCAGGGCAAGTGGTCTGTTGTCTACGACATCACTCTGATTTGCAAAACAATTGGGGTGGTCTTCAGCAAAAACGGTGCGTGTTAGATAGGTAAGTTGTTTTGGGTTGTTTTTTTTATTATTTTAGGAAAAAGGTTCTACCGAACCTAGTATGTAAGAAATCGCGGAAACGCTTATGTAGAGATAGTTTGCCTAAAAATTAATAAAAAGAAAACTATCATAAACTTAAACCCTTGCCCAATCACGCGATTGGCTGTTTCTAGCACACATCAAGCATAGCAAGTTCGGTAGAGCCGGAAAAAACTGGGGATGAAATAGCTGGGAACTGATTAAATATATGTTAATAGAATTAGCGATTGGTGACGCTTATGGTGCGGGTTTTGAATTTGTTGACCAGCAGACGATCGAATTGTACAACAATCTCAACGGCTACATCAAGCATCCCCGTCACGATATCCCGCCTGGATGTTACACCGACGATACACAGATGAGTTTAGCCATCGCAGAAGCTATCGTCAGCCGAGAACCTTGGACGCCGGAACTTTTAGCCAGCAAATTTGTTGCAGCTTTTCACCGCGATCGGCGATTTGGTTATGCTGGCAAACTTTACAATTTTTTGCTACAAGTTCAAGACGGAAAAGAATTCTTAGAAAAAATTCACTCCGCTAGCGATAAAAGCGGATCTGCGATGCGAGCAGGCCCCATTGGCATTTTTCCTACTATTGAAAAAGTCATCGAAAATGCTACCATTCAAGCTACAATTACTCACAACACTCCCGATGGCATTAAAGCAGCTATAGCGGCCGCTTTGATGTCCCATTACTTTATTTATCAGCTAGGTTTAAAGAAGAATTTGGGAAATTTTCTAGAAAGGCACGTAGCTGGTGAGTGGTCGATACCTTGGCAAGGACAAGTCAGCGTTAAAGGTTTGGTCTGTGTTAGAGCAGCTATTACTGCGATCGTGCGAAATGATAGTATGAGCAAACTGCTCCAAGATTGCATTGCCTTTTCTGGAGATGTCGATACAGTAGCCACTATTGCTTTAGCGGCTGGTTCCTGTAGCAGTGAAATTGCCCAAGACCTGCCAGAATATCTGGTACAAGGATTAGAAAATCAATCTTACGGCAGAGATTATATCATAGAACTGGATCGACAGTTAATGAATTGCACGATCGACTTCTGATTTCTTCCTGATATCTGTTACATCCGTTAAATCCCGATACACTGCGCGTTGCCGAACTTCTTGCTATTATGAATTTGCCTAATTTGATTACGTTTTCTCGCTTACTGGGAGTGCCTTTTCTGCTCTACGGTTTGTACGACCCAAGCGCGCAAAGCCACTGGATTTGCACCGCAATTTTTGTGGTAGCTGCGGCTACTGATTGGCTGGACGGCTATTTGGCTAGGAAGCTGAATCAAATTACCGATTTGGGAAAGTTTCTCGATCCTTTGGTGGATAAATTGTTGGTGCTCGCGCCGCTTTTGGTATTGATTGAGTTGGGGAAAATCCCGGCTTGGGGAGTGTTTTTGATTTTTGGTCGGGAGTTGACAATTGCGGGGTGGCGTGTTAATAAAACTACGATTTCGGGAGCTAATATTTGGGGGAAGTTGAAGACGGTAAGTCAGATTGTGGCGATCGCACTTTTAATTGCTCCTCTGTCTGAAGCGTGGAATTTTCCCGCATTAATTGCTTTTTGGGTTTCTGTGACTTTAACTTTGATTTCTGGCGCTATTTATCTGTGGCCAGAAAAGGTATAGTAACTTGGGTCTGCAAAGGTATAGCAACCGCCAAGGCTGTTATGGTGTAAACTGGAAGTATTCGCTTGTGATGCTGACGAGATCGCATGACGCTGGTCTTGGCTAAAAAGTCGAATTCGTAAACAGCTAAATGAGTTTGATTGTTTCCTACTGATCGGAAAACATACATCCAAATCGCCCGACTTGTGAAATATTGCCTCCATTGTCGCGGGCAAGTGCTCCCAAGCACTCTCGAATTTTTCGCCTTGCTTGACTGCTAGCCATCTGCCAAAATCGATCGCACCGCCCCGATGCAGCAGCCTGCACTTCATCCTCCTTGACGGTGAAAGCTACTGTCCTGCCAAACGCTTCAACCACTATCATTCCCTTGCTACTTTTGCCTGTTGCTGTGAGGGCGCGATTTTGGTCTATGTTTGCGGTGAGGGTTGCAGTTTCTAAGTAATCTCGTGGGTTTTCCTCGAAAGGGTCGCTCCTATCACCTACTTTATAAATAGCCAGATCGAAATTTGCCCCATCTTTCTTCAGTTGGTCTACGACATAATGGCGGTTGCCTCCAGATGCAGAACATCGCCAAATTACTTCTTCTGGTTTGGTAGCCGCTTCAGAAATTGTAGCTTGGGTTGCCAACAAGCCTCCTGTTATGAGCAAGCAGCTCGCCACTAAGAAAGCTACCACAAGTTTTGTGGATTTTTTTCGGTTAGTATTTTGCATATAATACCTCATTTGTAGAATTTGTATCTTTTCACACCTTTATTTTAATACTCGGAGAGTGACAGAAGAAGGATGATAACAGAGGAAAAGTAAGAGGGTTTTACCCCTCTTCTGTCACTCTCGGAAAACAAAAATAAAAGGCAATGTTTAAACCTTAAACTATGGTTGGGTTTGTGGCTTTACTCGTTACCAGGCTCTGCCTGGTAACACAGATGCTTGGGCTCTGCCTCGAATTTTCATGGCAGCTTGCGAGGCAGAGCCTCGCTTACATCGGTTCCCAGGCACAGCCTAGGAACCAGTTAAATATATTTGTAGGGACACGGCATTGCCGTGTCCTAGCCGTAGCTTAATAATGACTCCCAGATTTCCGATAGTGCACCGCTGTCACGCCGTCATTTTTCAGCAAATGACCGTTTTCAACCGCTGCATAAACTACCCAGTGATCGCCGCATTCCATCCGACTTATCACTTCGCATTCCAGATAAGCTAGAGCCTCAGTCAAAACCGGACAGCCGTTGCTAGCTTCCATTGTTTCGACTCCGGCAAATCTGTCTTCTCCGGGAGCAAAGTTTTTCATGAAATACTTCCGCAACTGTCGGCCTTCGGCTAAGATATTCAGCACAAATTTATCTCCGGCATACATCAAAGCTTCGATCGATCGATCTTTCGCCACCGCAATCGTCACACCGGGCGGATTAAACGTTGCTTGCGACACCCACGAAGCCAACATCGCACTCGCTACCTCCCCCCGCTTCGCCGAGAGTACGCACAGCGAACCAACCAATCTCCCTACTGCTTGTTCAGTGCGATCGCTACCGGCTGCTAACTGCGGTTTCGGTGCCCGCAATTTTTGCGATCGAATCAAAGCTTGAGCAAAATCCGTTCCCGCTTCTTTGCACTCGTGAATCGTCGCCGCCGTCGGCTTAAATTTTGCTCGAATCGGCTCAAATCCAATTCGATAGCCAGCATCTTTCAGCTTGTTTTCCACTAAGTCGATCGCCTCTCCACTCCAGCCAAAAGAACCGAAAACCCCCGCTAATTTGCTCTTAGTTGCGGTAGATAAAACTATTCCCAAAGCAGTTTGAATTTGCGTCGGAGCGTGTCCTGCTAGCGTCGGGGTTCCGATAATAAATCCCGCGCATTTTTCGATCGCCTCTTGAATTTCTCCCGGTTCGGCAAATTCGCAGTTGATACTTTCCACCGCAACGCCGGCTTTCGTAATTCCTTTGGCGATCGCCTGGGCTAAAGTCGCCGTATTTCCGTAAGCCGAAGCATAAATCAAAGCAACTGTCAAGTCTTTGGAATTTTGTTGCTGGCTCCATTCCCGATACAAATTGCTCAGTTCATTAAGGCCGTAACGGACGATCGGGCCGTGACCGGGAGCATAAAATGCTGCTGGTAAATCGGCGAATTTATCCATTGCAGTCAGCACTTGTTTGGCCTGAGATGCGTGCAGGGAATCGTAATAATAGCGCCGATCTTCGCTGTAAACGCTCCACCCTTCATCGAATACTTGGTCGCCGCAAACGTGAGCTCCAAATAGTTTGTCAGTGAACACAATTCGAGTTTGCGGATCGTAGGTGCAAAGTTGATCTGGCCAGCGAGGAGTCGGAGTCGCGATGAATTTTAAGGCGTGACCTTTTCCTAAGTTGAGAGTTTCTTCTCCCCGCACGATCATAATGTTTAACTCTCGATCGGGAAAAGCGGCGCGCAAACTAATTGCGGCGGGATTCGTGCAAACCAAAGCTAGTTGAGGAGCTAATTCTAACAGAGCTTTAATTGTTACTGACCTGTTAGCATTGAAATGCCCCAAAATTATGTAATCCAGCTTAGTCAAGTCCACCCGTTTCTGCAAAAATTCCAGATAATTTTGAGTAAAAGATTCCCCCGGCGGGTCGAACAAAGCAGTTTTGTCAGCTTGAATAATGTAGCTATTGGCTGTGGTACCCTTTTGCAGCGAATACTCGACTTCAAATTTGAGTCTGTCCCAAGTGCGCGATCGCAGAATAAAAGTATCGAGGGCGATCGGGATAAACTGCACGTCGCGGGGTTTGGCATCCGATGCGAGTCTGGGAGTCAAAGTGTTAGTCATTTATTGCACCTACGAGAAACTGAACTACAGAACTTCTTTTGATTTCGTGCCAAAACTTGGTATCTACAATGTCAAACCTTGCGCCTCTACCCTGTAAATTGGTATCCAGGTCAGTCAGAAATTCCCTGGTTTCCAAATCATCCCCAATTTGGATAAAGCTGACTCCAATTTCTTCATCTTTATCTATTGTATTGGCCGCATTTACAATTATTTCGGCGACAGCAGCGGTATTTTCTGGTTTTTGATCGAGGACTGCAACAATTATTGCTCCGTTCTTCCCTTTGGGATTTGGTTTGCTTGCGAAATAATCGTTAAAAGTTGCTTTCAGAGCTTCTTCCAAATTATTTGCAGTCGGGTTTTTTGAATCCGGTTCCGTATTTTGTCGCTGCAAAATTTCAGCTAATCGGGCAACATTTGAATTTTTATACTTCCACATAGGAGTAGAAGCTTCGTAAAGGGTGATGCCGTCGCTGTCAAATTCCTGACATTTTTTTGCTAAGTCGATCAGAGATGCCTGTGCTTCTACCCACTCCTCGTACCAAGGATGGTGAGGGTCTCTGCTGGCATCGCTTCTGGCAATAATAATTGTGTAATCTCGGTCTTCTAAAAGATTGGCAGGCATTGGCAATTCCCCTCGTTAAAATGGAGTCTAAATGACAACGGTTTGCCCGGTTTGTCGCTTCTTGGGGCGCACCCAACACCCAGAAACCCCGTAAGGTGCGCCACAAGCACCCAACGTTGAGAGTTTTTGCGTAGCCAGTTGCGTCCTAGACTTTAATTGTAGGGTGCGTCAGTAGATAGTCGATGATGAAGTCGAATAAAACATCGGCTGACGCACCTTACTAATATGTTGGGGGTGTGTTGACTCTTGCTTCTGACAACTGCCAACAGCCAACAGTCAACTGACAACAGTCAACTGTCAACCGTCAACTGACATCCTAATAGTGATTTCCCACTTTGCGGTGGTGAACTGCCGGCAGTGCATCGGGATTGGATACGCGGCCGTTATCGACGATCGCATATACGATATGATGATCCGAAAGTTCCATCCGGCTCACTACTTCACATTCCATGTAAGCCAAGGAATCTGTCAAAATCGGAGAACCGTTGGTTGCTGGTTGAGTTTTAACTCCGGCAAATCGATCGGCACCAGGGGCAAAACGCTTTAAAAAGTGCCTCATCAAGGTTTGATAATTGCCTTCTTCGAGCACGTTGAGAACAAATTTATCTCCCGCGTGCATCATCGATTCGATCGCCCGATCCTTCGCAACTGCTATTGTTAAACCCAGCGGTTTAAAGCTGGCTTGAGTTACCCAAGAAGCTAACATCGCACCGCTAACCTCGCCTTTTTGGGCGGTAATGATGTACAGTCCGCCGCTGATCCGTCCCAAGGCTTTATCGAGGTCGCTGTCGAGGGCCTTCATCTGTTTGACAGCCTTGTCGCGCGTCAGCCACTGTCCCAAGTCGGTGCCGGCTTCGTCGCAAAGTTGATAAATCGCTTCTGTCGGCGTTTCTTTAATCAAAATGTTGGGAAATGCCTCTTTTAAACCCAACTCTTTGAACTTGTTTCGCAGCGGGTAAATCGATGCGTCATCGCCACCGCCGGATTCGCACAAACCGAAAGATTGTTTGTTGTTAGCCGCAACTAAAATTGTGTTGATAGCAGCTTCGGCATTCGCAGCAGCAGTACCACTACTCGGCGGCGAACAAATCACGATACCGACGGCGATACCGACAAGTTCGCGGACTTCTTGCAAGTCGGCGATTCTCAAATCCATCATTTCCACAGCGACACCGGTTTTGGTGATACCGTGGGCGATCGCTTGGCTGAGTCGATCGCTCCATCCGTAGTCGGAGGTGTAAAATACCGCTACAGTGGTTTCTGCCTTAGCTTGCGCTTGGCTCCACTTTTTGTAGCGTCCGGTAAGTTCCACCACATTGTGTCGCAACAGCGGCCCGTGACCGGTCGCAACAGTACCAATTTCTCCCAACTCTGCCATCCGCTTCATCGCAGCGAGTACCGATCGAGCATTGGGACCCATCAAACACTCATAATAAAAGTGGTAATCTTCCTCAATTGCTGCTAAATCGTCATCGAAGGTGCTGTCGGAACAGTAGTGCATCCCGAAAGCATCGCAGGTAAACAGCACTTGAGTTTTGCTGTCGTAGCTGAAAATAGTATCAGGCCAGTGCAAGTTCGGCGCCGATACAAATTCGATAATGTGGTCGTTTCCTAAATCTAGTTTGTCCCCGTTTTTTACTACCAATCGCTCAAAGGGTTGGTGTACAAGGTTTTCTAAAAATTGAATTGCTACTTTCGCCCCCACGACAATTGCTTGGGGTGCCAGCGCCAGCACGTCTTTGACTAAACCGCTGTGGTCTGGCTCGGTGTGGCTGATAATTAGATAGTCAATCTCTTTGGGGTCAATTTCCCCCGTCAGAGTTTCCATGTATTGCTGGCGAAACTTCTCGTGCGAGGTATCGACGAGGGCTGTTTTTTCACCGCGAATAATGAATGAGTTGTAAGTTGTACCGTTTTTGAGTCCGAATTCGATGTCAAAGCGGTCTCTATCCCAGTCCAGGCATCGAATTGCCGTTGTATCAGGGGCAATTTCGACTTTTTCCACCGTCAATCTGCGTTGGACTCGTTCAGTCAGCGCTACCATCAGTGCCTCCTTGTCTTTTACCCATTACCTTATTGTTTCCATTCTGACACGTTTCTTTTGTAAATCTTTATCAAATTTCCTATCACTTAGTTAAGCATCCCAAAAGTGATATCTATCTATTGACAAAAAGCTAATATATGTGGTATAGAAACCAAGTTCGCTCGGTTGGGCGATCGACGTAGTGAGTTTTGCATGGAAATTGCGATCGAGCAGTCAATTAGTTAGTAGCAACTTAAAAGCTGTACAAAATGTGCAGTAAGACGATCGAATAAAAAAATCCCAAATCCACAGGGCAAAATCGATTCAGTGAAGTAAAGCTATGTCCGAAGGTTCCTTTGATATCACATCTTGCACCATTCTCAAGAACAGGCAAGATGCCTGTTCCACAAGAAACTTCACTCTTTGTGGAACAGGCATCTTGCCTGTTCATAAAAGGCTTATTGAGAATGGTGCAATATCTCAGTTTGATAAAACTAATTTGGGTTGGCAATTAGGACAGTCGCAACAATGATTGCAGGAGTGGTGGGAACTAAAAACTGCCCAAAATATACCGAATGTCGAAGTGCCATCTTGGTTTGATTCCCCCATCTTGGGGGCGATCGCTAAAGCCATCTTTTGGTTAATCTTAGCATTGCTCGCAGTCTGGGCAAGTTGGCAGATTTGGCAACTGTTACGTTTTTATATTCATACTTTCAAAAAAAGGAATCAAACCACTGATGGAAGTGCGAAACAAACAATTAACTATTTGTCGGTAGCAGAGTGGTTGTTGCGACGCAAAAATTGCAGCAACAAGGCAAATACCGCCAAGCTTGCCGCTGTCTTTACATGGCGCTGTTGCAGCGGTTAAATGATGCGGGAACCGTAGTTTATCAACCCAGACGCACTGATGGCGAATATTTGCAATTAATCCAGCAATTACCCCAGCCAGTGTCTTACGAAACTTTGATAAGGAATGAGAATTAAATAACTTAGAATTTTGATGGTTCTTGTGGGATGGGCGTCCCGCCCGTCCAGAAAGGGCGGGCGGGACGCCCATCCCACTTTCAAGAGTGTAAATTATTTAATTCGCGATCCTAAGAATACATGAGCAACTATATTTTGGGAATAGGGAAGCTGACGCCTCAACCTTTGAACAGTGTCAGCAAGCTTATCAACAAATTAAGGATTAAGTAGGTAAGCGCAAAAAAACACTAATATCCAAGCGATAATTTTAGAACCGGGTTTTACTAACAATAATTACCACAAACCAACAATCTCAAAAATCCCCGCCCAAGGGCAAATAGCCATCTAATTATTTCCATATACAAGAGTTCAAGGTCGTACTCGAATAATGCGCGTAGCATCTAAGAGTACGACCTTGAAAGGGTGCTATCAGACCGAAGTAGCAAATGGGTTGAAGGTGACGAAAGTAGCACCAGCAATGAGATTCGGGTCGATGTCGCCCACAATCAGCCCTGTAGGTGAATCCCATTAGCTGTCGGTGCCAGCGACTGTCACACAGCGAAGATTTTACCCGCGTACCTCACTTTCTTGAAAAAAGCTGTAGTGAGGAATCAGACTGATAAAAAGCATTTAACTACTTGGGGGATATATTAGTAGAGCAAGGATTCCTCGCCCTACTAACAGCCTTAGATGAGAGTGATACTTGTTGCCGCTGTACTGCCGAAACTGTAGCCCGCAGTGGGGTTAGCAAGACCTAAGCGCACAGTCCCATTATTGGTACTAAATGGGTTGTCTCGAAGAGTAAAGGTTTGGCTGAGTTGGCCGTTGGCGAAGGACAACGTGCCGCCAGTGGGGCCGCCCGGCATAAGCGAGTAGTCACCATATACAGGTGCAGGGCCGCTGCCTGGAGTACCCGCCAGAATAATATAATCAATCGATGCTGCACCTAAGCCGCTTGAGCGGGTAACTGTAACCGTTGTGCCGCCCCCCTGAGTGGCGATCGTGCCGTAATCAGACGCACTATACTGGAAGACATTGCCAGATGCACCGCCGCTACCGTCAATAATGTCTAGTCTTGCTGTTGACGGAGTGCCGACGGGGCCGTTGTTGAGAAATAGGTTAACAGTCTCAGTCATTTCAGGCACAGTATCAGGATTGACAAAGATGCTGAACGTCGTGGAAGTTACCCCAGGGCCAAAGTTGAGTACACCAGCACTAGAGGAATAATCAACCGCAGTTCCAGTTGATAGGGCGGTGCCGTCAAGAGTACTGTAGCTAATCGTTGCAGTCCCCGTATTAGGGCCGATGCGATTGACTGTCACCGTAGCAAAGCCAGATGATTCCTGAGTGCTGAAAGTAGGCGCACTAAAAACAAACTGGGTTGCTGTTGATGTTGCTGGAGTCGGAGTTGTCCCCGGAGTTGGCGGCACATCATTAATCGTCAAAATTGACGGACTACTGCCGACATTGCCACCGAAGAGCACCAAATTCACCGTTTCCGGCGATTCCAAAATCGAATCAGTCAAAGCCGTCACAGTGAAACTAGCGGTAGTTTGCCCCGCATCAAAATTCAACACCCCCGCCGCCGTTCCAGTGTAATCCGGTGCACTGCCTGTGGAACTTGCCGAACCGTCAAGAGTA
>NZ_JAUBPT010000054.1:42792-48050 GCF_036700905.1 Microcoleus sp. S13_C3
TACTTGGAGACGTAGGCGTCGGCGCCGGAGTTGTCCCCGGAGTCGGCGGCACATCATTAATCGTCAAAATTGACGGACTACTGGCGACATTGCCACCGAAGAGCACCAAATTCACCGTTTCCGGCGATTCCAAAATCGAATCAGTCAAAGCCGTCACAGTGAAACTAGCGGTAGTTTGCCCCGCATCAAAATTCAACACCCCCGCCGCCGTTCCAGTGTAATCCGGTGCACTGCCTGTGGAACTTGCCGAACCGTCAAGAGTAGCGTAGTTAATCGATGCAGCCGCCGTGCCACCGGTGCGAGTAACGTTAATCGTAACCGGACCGCCTTCAGCCACCGTGTAATTTGGTTGGGCGAACTGGAAGATACTTGGAGATGTCGGCGTCGGCGTCGGCGTCGGCGTCGGCGTCGGCGTCGGCGTCGGCGTCACATCAAGGCCTTGATATTGAATACTCCGCACTAGGTAGTCGGAACTATCGCTTTTGGGGGATGTGCCGAGGTAGGCAGCGGTGGGGCTATCGTAGGCTTTGGCGGAGAACCGTAATTCGTCAAAAGCAACGCTAGTGGAATTTGCTTGTATCTGGAATGTGAAATTGCCATCGGTACGATCGCCAATGAAAGTCACTCCATCTGAAGACACACCGAGCGGTTTTGGAGTGATCGGAGCGTTGACGCGAGCGATCGTAAAATTGGTAGCCGGTACCAAAGCCCCGTTATTGAAGATTTGCAACAAACCAACTTCATTACCTTGATCGCCCAATCCAGGAGCTGCTTTGACACTCAATGCACTCAGGTCGATCGTGGCGCTAGTGATGTCTTTGTTATCTGCCCATTTCACCTTCAGCACCTGAGATTGATTGGTGTTGGGGTCATGGTTGATTTCCGCCCGAATTTTAGTGGGGTCGGTAAACCAACCACTATAAGAGCCTAGGACACCAATACCAGGCTCAGCGCCGTAGCTCAACCCGCTTTTAGGGGTTTCGTTCGTTGCTAACGTGAGGTTGGCGATGGGTTCAGGGTTAGTGTAGTTCGTTTCAAAGCCATCAAAAGCTATCCCAGACAGTTGGATGCCTTGATTCTTGGCGGCAGTAGGCCATTGTGTAATTAGGTCAGTGACACTGCTGTAATTAGTGTTTTGACCCAAAGAACCAGTGATTGAAGTAGCCATAGCTTCTCCTTTGATGATGAGTAATTAAGGATTAGAAGTGAGTGAAAACCAGAGGTTGGGCTTTCTGGTAGCGATCGGTCACTGCAAGAAAAATTCCCTCATAGATGCAGGTAAATCAAGTAAAAATGCTTGCCCAATAAGCCTCTGAAGGTATTATTGCCCCTGCTCAAATTTTGAGTGTAAATAATTACACCTACTTACACCTATTTACATAGATATGTCTAACTTTCATCATCAATAAGTTTTATCCGGACAAATTGCGATCTTTTTTTCAGCCCTATAAAAAGCGGGTTTTCCACATCTGTAGAGGAGAGCTTAAATCCCACATTCCGGGCCCCCCAAAAGGCCGCTTTCAGTGATTCAGGGGACAAAAGTGAATCCGCAGAGACAGTTATGAGTAAAAAATACTCAAGATTTTATATGTCTAAGCATCACCCTGTTGGGAATTTCTGAAAATTGGGGTTCGGGCGTAAGTTAAATCTGATTCGATTAAAAATGCGTTAGCGAAGCTGGCCGTAGGCATCGCTAAAAAACCAAGTTTATTGGTGATACGTAATGTGATTGACGATCGCCCTCAAGATGTCAAATGGGTTCTATACTACTGCCAGAGTGACCAAACAGGGTGAATCTTACTAAACCAGGAATTATGCACTTATCCTCCTCTGATTTGTCAGCGGCAACTCTACAATAAACTCACTTCCTTCGCCAACCTGACTGACGCAACGGATCTTGCCACCGTGAGCTTGGACAATTACCTGATAGCACACTGAAAGTCCCAAACCAGTGCCTTTACCCACAGGTTTAGTAGTAAAAAATGGGTCAAAAATCTTGTCTTGAATTTCAGCAGGAATGCCACTTCCCGTGTCGCGGACAGAGATTGTTACCCAGTCCGGCTCGTTTTGCCAACTGCGGATAGTTAATTCCCCCGGTTTGCTCGTTGACTGAAGCGCGTCTAAAGCATTGTCAATCAAATTATAAAATACTTGGTTAATTTGACTGGCATGACATTGGACGGGGGGCAAACTGCCGTATTGCTTGTCTATTTTGATATGGGTTTTTAGCTTATTTTGCAGCATCAAGAAACTGCTTTCTAAACCTTCATTTAAATCTACGGGTTTTAATTCAGCGTGGTCTAAACGAGAAAAATTTCGCAGCGTCATCACGATCGAGCGAATCCTCCCGCTTCCTTCCCGCATAGAATTGAGCAGTTTACCAAAGTCTTCTCGAATGTAATCGAGTTCTAGTTCTTCATTGATTCTGACAATTGCTGCCGCTGCTTCCGGGCAGGCATTTCCGGCCACTTCTAGAGCTTCGTTCAAGGCTTTAAAATATTCTTGAGCGTGAAACAAGTTAGCGTGAATGAAATTGTTGGCGTTGTTAATTTCATGAGCAATTCCCGCTACCATTTGCCCCAAACCTGACATTTTTTCGCTTTGAATCAATTGCTGCTGCGCCGATCGCAATTCTTCTAACGCAGCCTGCAACTGCTGGGTTTGAGCTTGAGATTTTACTGCAGCGTCTTGGACTTGGCTGTAAAGTTCTGCTTGCTGAATGGCGATCGCCATTTGGTTGGCTATTTGGGATAGCAACTCCATTTCTTGGCGCTGCCAATTGCGGGTATCCCCGCACTCGTGAGCAATCAGCAAACCCCACAGCCTACCGGGAAATTTAGGATTATAGCTTCCGGCTGTGTCGGAGGTATTTTCTTCTGTTCTGGATGTAACAATCGGCACAATCAGATTAGCTTTTACCTGCAAACTATCTAAGAAATCGACATGACAAGGCTCTAAACCAGCATTAAAAATATCATTAATTGCTTTGACTCGCCCTTGCTGGTAAAGATCGGCGTAATCTCCCCGGAAACACTTATCAGCCCCCATATCTCCTAAAATTGAAGGCCAAGGAACAGTCATGTTTTCAACAACAACTTTTCCTTGCCAGTTGTCTTGAAACTGATAGATAATTACTCGATCGCACTGCAAGAGTTGGCGGACTTCCCTCACCGCTGTTTCCAGGATAGTTCCCAGATCCAGGGTACTGCGAATTTGGTTGCCGATCAGCCGTAGCAGCGATTCTCGTTCGGCTTGACGCCTGGTTTTGCTATAGAGTTTGGCTTGATTGATCGCGATCGCCAATTGCGATCCTACCCCTTCTAAAAGCTGCCTTTCCCAATCAGTCCATTCCCGTTCGCGATCGCACTGATGCAAACCAATTATGCCATTCACTTCACCTTGATAGCGAGTAGCTACTGCCAGCATTGACTTAATTTCCAAAGCTTCGGCAATTTTTCGGGTTTGTGGATTCAATCCCGGAAAATCGAGAAACTTCGTCACTGCTAGGGACTCTTGCTGAGAAACGACGGCTGCCAAATGCGGGTTGTCACTCATGGGTACTTTCATTCCCAGTTGGATCGGATAGTCCCCCGCGTTGTACTCTCCGCGCGTGACTAAAGTTTTTTCTGTATTGGATTCTTTGACTAAAATGCTGACGCGGCTGGCCTGTAACGCTTGCCCCAGCAATCTGCAGGCCGATGTCAAAATTTCTTCTATGTCAAGTGTACTGCGAATTTCGTTATTAATTTGGTTCAGCAAGTTTGATAACTGAACTTGCTGCTGCATCTGCACGATTAGGGCTTTTTGTTGGTCTACTTCCGGCAGCGAAAGACTTTCTTCCTGCCTCCAATTTTCAGATTCAGGCAACCGCGAAGTTACTCTGTACCAGGGGTTTTCGTGTTCTTGTATTTTTAAAGACATATTTACTCAGCAGTTGTACAGTATTTTGATTGAGTCGGGTTTTTTAAACCTGTGCTTACCCCGCCAAAAGCCCCATCGCAGCTACCAGGACTTTGGAATATCTTAAGACATTATAAAGGATGCAGCCTGAGCAAAGCAATTATTTGCTTTACAAATATTTATATTTAGCAAGTATGCCCTCTGCAGCCGACAATACTAATTGGTGCGTGGCATGGAACTTGGTCAGATGTCAAATAGAGTTAACCGCCCGTTTAATCGACTAAAATTAATCTAAAATCTATCTTTAGTTCAATGTTTGCGCCGGCTAGCTCAACATGGAAAATTCAATTCCCGACAATTTTCGTTCGCCAGCAAGCACCGACAACATTACTTCTGGATCGACAGGTAAAGCGCAGATTAAAATAGCTTTGGCGATCGGCAATTCCCGGCTGCACTGGGGATTATTTGTGGGCAAAACCCTGGAGAAAACATGGGATACAGACCATCTCAATGCTGATACTGTTTCCCGGCTCTCGGAGCAGGAAAAAGCAGAATATTTAGTGCAAATAGTAATGAGGTCGATCGAGGAAATATCTTCTCAAAATCTCCTTTGTCTTCCTGCTACTCCCGCATTTTCTAGTCCTCACACACTTTCTTTAGTTCCCCTGCCTCTAGTTTTAGCCTCCGTTGTTCCCCAGCAAACAGCAATTTGGCAGAGTTATCCAGATGTCGGGATTATTACTTTAGACCAGTTACCGATCGGGGGTGTCTATCCTACCCTGGGAATTGACAGAGCTTTGGCTGTAATGGGTGCTGGCAACCAATTTGGTTGGCCAGTTTTACTTATAGATGCTGGTACAGCTTTAACATTTACTGGGGCTGATGTCAATAGGTATTTAGTTGGGGGCGCAATCTTACCAGGTTTGGGTTTGCAGTTATCGTCGCTATCTAAAAAAACCGCTGCATTACCATTAATCAGCTTACCACAAAATCTGCCATACCGCTGGGCGAAAGACACTGCTGGGGCAATTCAAAGCGGAGTTGTGTATGCGGCGGTGGCAGGAGTTAGGGATTTTATTGAAGATTGGCGGTGTTTGTTTCCTGATAGCAAAATTGCACTCACGGGGGGCGATCGCACTATGCTTTTAAAATACCTCACAGCAGCCTTTCCTGATACAGCCTCCGGCTTAATTGACGCACCAGAGGCTATTTTTTGGGGAATTAGCCAGTTGACTGTTGACTGTTGACTGTTAACTGTTGACTGTTGACTGTTGACTGTTAACTGTTGACTGTTAACTGTTGACTGTTGACTGTTGACTGTTGACTGTTGACTGTTGACTGTTGACTGTTGACTGTTG
>NZ_JAUBPT010000358.1:0-1332 GCF_036700905.1 Microcoleus sp. S13_C3
CGTCCAAAAAGGACGGGCGGGACGCCCATCCCACAATAACAATTAAAATTGTAAGTTATTTAATTCGCGATCCTAATATCCCGGTCGGGGCGGGTTTTTGAGATTGTCAATTATTGGCAGGTATTGTTGGTGAACCCGCCCCTACAACAATCGCGATCCCTCGACCGGAAATGATATGAGGTCGCTTTCTTCAATTCTTTAAATCTTCAATTCTTCAATTCTTTAAATCTAAAATCTAAAATCTAAAATCTAAAATCGATTGGCTTGTTCCCTCTTCCTTTAGACAGGAGACACCTGGGCTATAAATGCGCTACTCTGTTGCCAATATTTTGATGAGGAAAAAAAGGCTGTGGTTCCCTTACGCGATGAAAATCCCATTACTATCACTCCCTACGTCACCTACGGGCTGATTGCCGCCAACATATTAGTATTTTTGTACGAACTCAGTTTGGGCGATCGACAATTAACCCAATTCTTCTACTCTTGGGCCGTAATTCCTTGCCAGTTAAGCAATATGTGTCGGGTTGCTCTGCCAGTTTCGCCATTTCCCGAATGGACGACACTGATTAGCTCCCAATTCCTGCACGCAGGCTTTCTTCACATTGCCGGAAATATGTTATTTTTGTGGATTTTTGGCAACAACGTAGAAGACCGTTTAGGACACGTCAAATTTATAATATTTTACCTTACTTGCGGCGTTTTAGCATCACTAACTCAGTGGTTTTTTTCCTCAGCATCTGCCATTCCGTCCCTAGGTGCTAGCGGCGCGATCGCAGGCGTGATGGGAGCTTACATTCTCAGATATCCCCAAGCTAAAGTTCTGACACTGCTGCCCTTGGGAATTTTTATTACCACCGTCAGAGTCCCCGCTTTCTTCTTTCTAGGATTTTGGTTTGCACAGCAAGCATTGAGCGGCTTGGCTTCCTTGAATGCCCCGGCAAGTGTCGGCATGGAATCCGGGGGAGTTGCCTACTGGGCCCACGCCGGTGGCTTTGTTTTCGGCGCTATTCTCGGCCCTTTATTGGGACTTTTTTCTGAAGATAATCAGATTTAATTTTTCACCGCAGATGAACGCAAATAAACGCAGATAAACTGCCAACGAAATCGGCGTTTATCTGCGTTGTTCTGCGGTTTCAAACCTCTTATTTGTCTTAAAGCTCGGTGCTATGCTTGGCTCTTTGTTGGGATGGTTTTCTGAAGATAATCAGATTGATTTTTTCACCACCGTGATATCATGTCCGATCGATTGAACGCGATTAAACCCACATTCCGCACCCCAACTGGCACATAGGCAGATTGAGGGGATAAAAGTGAATCATCCGAGATCGAGCG
>NZ_JAUBPT010000055.1:0-35088 GCF_036700905.1 Microcoleus sp. S13_C3
TTCCATACTTAGAAAGGAGACGACAATTATTTATCAATACACTGTTTGGTTATTTTGTCAATGCGTAAGTCCTAGATTTTTAGTTTTAATATCCAAATTAGCTCCCCTGAGATGGCTGAAATTCAACCTCGACAATCAAGAAGGCGGGTAATTGGTTTAGAACCCAACCAACCCTCATATCGCATCTTGGTGGTTGATGATAAATGGGAGAGTCGTTTGCTATTGGTTCATCTTCTCGAACCGCTTGGCTGGGAGGTGCGCGAAGCAGTAAATGGTCAAGAAGCTATTAGAATCTGGGAAACTTGGAAACCCCACCTAATTTGGATGGATATGCAAATGCCTGTGATAGACGGGTATGAGGCCACCAGACAAATTAAAGCCAAGATTCAAGATGAGGCTACCTCGATTGTTGCGTTGACCGCTAGCGCTTTTGAGGAAGAGCGAGCCATGGTTTTATCATCAGGCTGTGACGATTTTGTGAGCAAGCCTTTCCAAGAAGAAGTTATTTTTGCCAAAATGGCTGAACATTTAGGGGTACAGTATATCTATGAAGATTTACCGAACTTTACATTATCTCAGCTTGAGGGTCAAGGCTTGAGTGTAAAAGAAGGGGAAAAAACTGAAAATTTAAGGACAACTTTGGGGACAATGCCTGCGGAGTGGGTGATACAGTTACATCAAGCAGCTATCGATGCTGATGCAGAGCTGATTTTAAATTTGGTCGCCGCAATCCCCCAATCTAATACTTCTTTTGCGGAGACCATCGCTGATTGGGCTAACAACTTTCGTTTTGATAAAATTACTAACTTAACTGAATAAATGATTCCATGAACAGCCAGCAATTAGAATCTCATTTTACCAATCTTTTAGTGGTAGACGATACCCCAGACAACCTGCGTCTTTTATCCACTATGTTGAGCGACAAAGGATATAAAGTTCGGGGCGTAATAAATGGGGAAATGGCATTAAAAGCAGCGCGTTCTACCCCACCAGATTTGATTTTGCTCGACATCACGATGCCCCAGATGAACGGCTACGAAGTTTGCCAACATTTAAAAGCGGATTGCCGAACTTCGGGTATTCCAGTTATTTTCTTGAGCGCCCTAGATCAAGTGTTGGATAAAGTCACAGCATTTGCTGTTGGAGGAGTAGATTACATCACCAAGCCCTTTCATTTAGAAGAAGTTTTAGCTCGTGTCGAAAATCAACTAACTATTCAGCGTTTGCAAAAAAAATTGCACGAGCAAAATGTGCGATTGCAGGAGTCCGAGGCTAAAGAGCGAGAGAAATCTCTACAACTAGAGCTGGCTCTACAACAGTTACAAAATGCACAAGCTCAACTCATCCAAAGCGAAAAAATGTCAAGTTTAGGGAATGTCGTAGCGGGGGTAGCTCACGAAATTAACAATCCGATTAGCTTCATTAAAGGGAACCTCTCTCCCGTAACGGAGTACACTCAAGATTTGCTGAAGCTGGTGCAACTCTACGAAGAAGATTTTCCCAATCCCACAACAGCTATCCAGGATCAACTGGAGGCGATGGATCTCGCTTTTCTGAGCAATGACTTGCCGAAGTTAATTGCTTCTATGAGAATAGGAGCTGATCGGATCGAAGAAATAGTCCGATCGCTGCGGAATTTTTCCCGGCTCGATGAAGCTGAGTTAAAAGTGGTAGATATCCATGAAGGGCTTGAAAGTACGCTGATGATTTTGCAGCATCGGCTGAAAGATGAAGCAGACCAAACGATAATTAAAGTGGTAAAAGAGTATGAAGATATGCCAAAGATAGAATGCTACGCAGGGCAAATTAATCAGGTTTTTATGAATGTCCTGACTAATGCGATTGAGGCGTTGCAATCCCAAAAATGTTTGGCAAATGATGTAGATGATACCAGCCCAATCCCTACTATTACTATTTGCACGAAGTTACTCTCGAACTGTCAAGTGGGTATTTATATTACTGATAACGGCCCGGGCATAACCGAAGATATTCAACAACGCATATTTGAGCCATTTTTTACAACGAAGAAAGTGGGCCAAGGAAAGGGTTTGGGGTTATCGATTGGCTATGCTATTGTAGTGGACGACCACGGGGGGCAACTGAGTTGTCTTTCGATACCGGCTCAAGGGGCGACATTGGCAATCGAAATTCCGATTCACTACTCTAAAAAACGTTTTTATAAAGAAGATTTGGTTGGGTTATAAGCCACGCTAAAATAAAAGTAGTCAAAAAGGGTGTAAAATCGTGAATCGTGTTTATTTAGGAGTCATATCATGTCCGATCGATTAACCATAATATCCCGGTCGGGGCGGGTTTTTGAGATTGTCAATTATTGGCAGGTATTGTGGGTGAACCCGCCCCTACAAAAATTGCGATCGAGGGGACCTGATATCCTTTGATTTGCAATTTTTACACAAATTTCCCTTAATGGCAAGTCGCCAACTTGCTTTTTTTTAGTAGCTTATGCACGCACTCTCAAACCAAAAATAATGATAAATTTAAACCCCGATCTTTTTTCAGTAAAAACCCTAGCAATTGTTTGTGTAATTGCTGCGTTGGTTGTCCTTGGGGGAAAAGTCTTTGCCACAACAATCGATTATGCACCGCCATTTAAAGAAACTAGCTTTTACAGTACGACTATATCTGCCAATAACGATTTAGCTGACATTTATTATCCTAAACCATCCGATCTTAATTTGGGTAATTACTCTTTCCCCATTGTACTGTTATTGCAAGGTGTGCTTGTAGATAAATCATTTTATTCAGATTACGCTAGCCATGTGGCGCGGTACGGCTTTGTGGTAGTTGTTCCGAATCATTTGCGCCCTTCGCCCTTCAATCCCACTTCACCGCCTAATTTGGCGTCGGAAACTTCGCAAATTGCGGCGGTTTTGTCTCAAATGGCGATCGAAAACACAAAGCCCACATCCCCGATCGCGTCTGTTATCGATACGCAGCGCCTTGGTTTATTGGGTCATTCTTTTGGTGGTGCAGTGGGGTTATCAGTGATTGCTAATAAATGTCTCCCAGAATTGTATTTGTGTCAAGAGCCATTTACGCGCCCGAAAGAACTATTAGCGGCTGCATTTTTTGGAGCTAACTTGCGGAATCCCATTGCTAATGAATTTGTACCCATCGCTAATGATGGCATTGCAGTGGCGTTGATTCAAGGATCTATCGATGGTGTCGCCCTGCCCGATCGATCTCAAAGCACCTTTGACCAAATTCAAACACCACCCAAAGCTTTGATTACGGTTATGGGTGCAAATCACTTCGGCATTACCGATGTTAATAACCCTGCGGGTGCGATGCCCGATCGCAATACTGCTACCTTAGAGCGAGCCGTGGGTATTGAAACGATCGCCCGTTGGAGCGCCCTGTTTTTGCGGGCAAATATGCTTAAAGATCGATCGGCATTTGATTATATTTACTCTCAAGGTGACGCCCTCGATCCGAATGTCCGTGTTACCACCGTTGCAGTTCCCAAACCATCTTCTAAGTAGCTCCACCTAAAAAAACGTAAGATAGATTAAGGCTAATATAGCAATACTAAATCAGTCGTAATTTTTTTACCCCAGCCCAACTCTTCCCTTATCAAGGGGAGCGAGTAAGAAATTAACAAATGATGCGATGATTGCTATAGCTCTCTAAATAATAAGCTTTGAAATCCCCTTTTACTTGACCTATAAATTTTATTTTAAAAGCTGTAATTTTATTCCTTTCAATCGTTTTTGACTAAGTTTTTTGAAGTTTGTTTAAACTCGATGGCTGGCTCCTGAGCTTTTTCGTTACTCACAGGCTTTGGTTGCTTTAAGTTGGCTTTCCTGCGATAGTGTACTTGCTTGTGTAATGTTTGATATTTGACTGAGAGTTGATAGTTCTCTTCTACCCATTGACCAATTTCTTTATAAGTCTTAAAATCACAGGAATCTTCACTTAATTTTTCTGAGATTCCGGCTATTACCGCCGAAGGAATTACTCTGGATCTACCAGTTGCTTGCCGTATTTCTAACAGTTCTGACAGACCGCCAGCACTATATTGTTTTAACCATCTGTGTACAGTAATTCTATGTACACCTAAACGTTCAGCTACATCTGTAAGGCTTTGAATCGCTCCTGTTTTTAACCAATAAAGTGCCTGATTTTTTGTTTATTAGGTAGAGTTCGCTGATCGGACATAATTATTTTTAACTCGTCTGCTGTTAAATCAATTCTTTGTTTGTAGTTTACTTTCATAAAGTATTTCTCAAAGTTTTTTCTTCATTGTAGCAGTTATTTTTCGGAAATGATATTATTAACTAAATTTCCCTTTGCAGTAGCGTCAGCCTGCCGCTTAAAGACTAGCAACGTAATATCATCAAACACTTTCTGCTTACCTATATGTTGCCGCACATCTACAATCACCGCATCCTTAACTTCTGCTGCCGACTTGTGCCAATTTTGACTAATCACTTCACACAATTGCTTCAGTCCATACTGCTTTTTGCGGATGTTATAGGCTTCTGGAATGCCATCAGTATATAGCACCACGCCATCTCCAGGTTCTAGCTCAATCAGGATGTGACTGATGAAGTCTGCGATATCATCATCTAAAGCGATCGGGAAGCCTAACTCCATCGTGTCGATGCGCTCAACATCTCCATTTTTTCGCACCACTAGCGTTTCTTCATGCTGACCGCTGATGCTGATCCGTCCTTCGGAGTAGTTCAAAATCGCCAGCGTCAGACTTTTCTCAGAATTCATGCGCTGCACGTTTTTGTAGAGGGTACGGTTGAGTACATCCAGGAATCGAACTGGATCTAGTCCACGAATCTCTTGCAGGGTGCGAACTGAGGTTTGCGCCATCAGCATCAGAATGCCGCTTTCCAGGCCATGTCCGGTGACATCACCGATCGCCAGCGTGACAACACCATCGATCTGTAGCACGTCGTAGTAGTCCCCTCCTACTTCATCGGCGGGTTCCATGTATCCGGCGATATCTAGTCCGTCAATTTCGAGTTCTTCAGGGTTAGGCAAAATCATTTGCTGGATCTGACGCGCCACATTCACTTCTGCACCTAAACGGAGGTTGTCTACTTTGAGTTTTTCGTTGAGGGTAATGATTTCCTGATTAGCATTAGCGAGTTCTGATGTTCGTTCTTTAACTTTGTCTTCGAGGGTTTCAAATGATTCTTGAATTTGCCTCGCCATGCTGTTGAAGGATCGTGCTAGCAGACCAATTTCGTCTCGCGATCCCATCTTCACACGCATATCTAAGTGACCCGCCGTAAACTGGGCAACCGCTTGGGTGAGGTAAATCAGAGGCTTGGTTAATAGTTGTGCGATCGCCAAAGCGATGATAGTTACAATTGTGGCGATGATTGCTAATAAAAGAAGTGCATCCTGTATTTGTTTTTCTACAGGTGCTAGGGCAACGGCAATGGGTTGTGCGAAAAGAACTGACCAAGGTTGATATTGCAGGCGGGCGATCGCTAAGAGGCTTAACTCATTATTACCCGTAGCTGTCAATCGTGTGATTAGATAAGGCTGTTTAGTGTCTAAAGCCTGCTTGAGGTCGGGCAAATTGATTGCAAGTTCTTCCGTTATATTTTTAGGCAAACGCCCTTCGCGTTGCAGTTTCACTACAACATTGGGTGACAAAGGTACAATTGATTTGAAAAGGAGTTCCGGTGTAGTGCTATGTGCCAGATGGATATAGTTCTCATCTAAAAGAACGGCTAACGATTTCGCACCTGCACGTTCAGTTTTCCGACTCACCAACTGCTGGACAGATGTGGCATTGTATGTCACGCGCAATACACCCAATATATTTCCCTTCGCATCGCGAACAGGACTGCTAAAGAAGAGCGTAACGAGGTTGGGAATTGTCGGCGATTGTCTAATACTAGAAACAAAAGATAGTTGAGTTTTGAGCGGTTCTTGGAAGTAATCTTGACCGGATTCATCTCGTCCAACATCCGGTGTATTTGTATCGAGTACATTCCGTCCCTTTAAGTTGAGCAAGGCATAGGAGATAATATTAAGCATATCTTTGCGACTGAGCCTGGTTAAGGTTTCAGTCGCTAACATCTCTTCGGGACTATCATCTCGCCGTTCTGGAGGTAGGCCCAGATAGGCAGCCAAACCTGGTAAAATCGCTTCTACGCGCACGGCATTGAGATTCGCATCGATAAACCCATCTATTCTGTTAGCGGTTTGGTTAGCCTGTGCATATAGGGCTTGTCGTGCGTTGTCGGTCAATGCCTTTTGAGTTGTCTGCTTGTTGATAAATGCTAACAACAGCAACGGAATTAGAGCAACGAGCAGAAAAGACACGATTAACTTTGTACGAATGCTGTTGAAAAAGGATCGCTTCATGGTTTGAGACTAGGAGGGGGGGTTAAGAAAGAAGAATTGAACAAAGTCTCTAGATTGGGAAGGCGCGTCACATTGCCAGCGCGAATAAAAAAGTCCGCATATTTCTTGGCGGTTTTGTAGATATAATTAGGACTGTCTGATTGAAAAAGCTTTTGATTTTCGGCAAAGTCAGTGAGGTCTATTCCCTCGAAAGAGATTGTATTGCTGGGAATATTTAACGCTTTGCTAACGATCGCGTTTCCTTCGGGAATATTGGCTTCCCAATATGACAAGGCTTGAAACCAGCCTCGCACAAAGGCGCGAATATCTTCGGGGCGATCGCGTATCGCCTCACCCCGAAACGCGATCAAATCCAAAATTAAGCCGGGGGTTTGTTTGCTTGTAAACAAAATTTTTGCCCCTAATTGTAATGATTCAGAAAGATGCGGTTCCCAAGTGTGCCCTGCTTGGATAGCATTGTTTTTTAAGCGCTGGGGAACTTCTAAACCATCAACTTTAACCAGCCTAACATCATCGCTCGTCAGCTTAGAGATTTTCAACATCTCAGTAACGAAGACTTCGCTAAAGCCGCCTAGATTTGCACCAACCTTTTTTCCTTTCAAGTTAAGAATTGTTTTAATGTTTGATTGCGCGACTACCACATCTGCACCTGTCGATTCATCCACAACCATCACAGCTTGGATATCAGGATTTGTGGCACTCAAGATCATAAAATCTCCCAAGGTTAATCCGATCCCATCATACTTCCCTGCACTGAAATCTGCTTGTTGCAATTGTAAGTAGTCTACATAGCTGAGTTCCACGTCTATCCCTTGCGCTTTGAAGAATCCTTTCTCTTGAGCAATGATGCCAGGTCTATGGCCAACAAAAGAGATAAAACTTACTTTCAGGGGAGGACGTTTTACTTTTAGAGATTCCGTAGAATGACAAGCAAACAGCAGCCAGCAGGTAATAATAATAAAGATGCTGTTGAAAAAGTATCGCTTCATGGTTTCAGACTAGGATGGGGGGCTAAGAAAGAAGAATTGAACAAGGTTTCTAAATTGGGAAGGCGCGTAACATTGCCAGCGCGAATAAAAAAGTCCGCATATTTTTTGGCGGTTTTATAGATATAATTAGGACTGTCTGATTGAAAAAGCTTTTGATTTTCTGCAAGGTCAGTGAGGTCTATTCCCTCAAAATAAATTGTATTGAGGGGAATATTCAACGCTTTGCTCACGATCTCGTTTCCTTCGGGAATATTTGTTTCCCAATATGACAAGCCTTGAAGCCAGCCTCGCACAAAGGCGCGAATATCTTCGGGGCGATCGCGTATCACCTCGCCCCGAAACGCTACCAAATCCAAAATTAAGCCTGGGGTTTGTTTGCTTGTAAACAGGACATGCGCCCCTAATTTTAATGCTTCAGAAAGATACGGTTCCCAAGTGTGTCCTGCTTGGATAGCATTGTTTTGTAAGCGATTGGAAACTTCAAAAGCCTCGACTTTAACCAGTCTAACATCATCGCTTGTCAGCTTAGAGGTTTTCAACATCTCAGTAACGAAAAACTCGCTAAAGTCGCCTAGATTTGCACCAAGCTTTTTTCCTTTCAAGTTAGGGATTGTTTTAATCTCTGATTGCGCGACTACCACATCTGCCCCTGTCGATTCATCCACAACCATCACAGCTTGCATATCAGGATCTGTGGCACTCAAAATCACAAAATCGCCCAAGGTCAATGCGATCGCATCATACTTCCCTGCACTGAAATCCGCGAAAAGCAATTGTGAGTACTCTATATAGCTGAGTTCCACGTCTACCCCTTGCGCTTTGAAGAATCCTTTCTCTTGAGCAATGATGAGAGGTGTATAGCCAACAAAAGGAACACAAGATACTTTTAGGGGAGGACGTTTTACTTTTAAAGGTTGCGAAGACTGACAAGCAAACAGCAGCCAGCAGGTAATAATAAATATACAGATGTAATTGAGTAGTTTATACATACTAGCTATAGCATTCCTGGTGTAGAAAAGGCGACTGATATTTTCTGGAACCCGATCGACCTAAGTGCATCGTCGACAATCGCCGCTAAACCTGTTCCGGTGGCAATATCTAGAACAAGCTGGCTTGATCGCACTTTGACCAATTCTACTAACCGAGTTGCAGCTTGTTTGTGAAATTCATTTTCCTAGTCGGGGCGGTTGTTGAAGTCATTGAGAATCTGCCGTTTTTCGGCACTTAGCGAGTCAGTCAATCGATTTTAGATTTTAGATTTTAGATTTTAGATTTTAGAATTGACTTGCGCGAGATAAATTCGGGGGCTCCTTTATCGGATACAGGTTTTTTATTTCTGGGTCCTGAGTCTCCGAAGGAATGAATCCGGGGGCTTGTATCCTGGATGCTTTCGGTTATGCCACATTACTGGTTTAACTTTCTACATTGTGGCAGTTATGGTCGATCGCGACTCTCGTCGGATGTGGCATCAGGCGGCAATCTCTGCAATGCCCGCCCATGTATGCAAAACCGCTACCGAGTATCCACTCTCCGGCAACAAACACCCGCCCAAGTGGGATCGCGAAGCTGTAATCCGCTACAATCTGTGTTTGGTAAAGAATTTTTACAAGTTCACAGCCCTTTACAGCCTTTGCGGCTTGTACTACCCAACCTGCCTGAAAATATGGATTTTGCTACTCTTGCTGCCCAGCTAAATGCTGGAACTATCTTGCCAGAGGGAATTGTCATCATCACCCTCTTGGTGGTTCTCGTCGGCGATTTAATCGTAGGCCGCAGTTCCTCGGCTTGGACTCCCTACGTTGCCGTTGCGGGTTTGTTGGCCGCCGTCGCTGCCTTGTGTTTGCAGTGGGATAACACGGATACCATCTCGTTTCTGGGCGGTTTTAACAGCGATGCCTTGAGTTTAGTGTTTCGCGGAATTATCGCTTTGAGTACGGCTGTCACTATTTTGATATCCGTCCGCTATGTACTGCAAACGGGTACTGCTTTAGCGGAATTTATCGGCATTTTGCTAACCGCTACTTTGGGGGGAATGTTCCTCAGCGGCGCTGATGAATTGGTGATGATTTTTATTTCGTTGGAAACTCTGAGTATCTCGTCTTATTTGCTGACGGGTTACACAAAACGCGACCCGCGTTCCAATGAAGCTGCTTTGAAATATTTGTTAATTGGGTCGTCTTCTTCGGCGGTGTTTCTCTACGGGCTTTCGCTGCTGTACGGCTTGTCTGGTGGCGAAACTAAGCTGAGTGCGATCGCGGCTAACCTTTCTACGGTGAATGAAGGTCAATCTCTCGGTTTGGTGATTGCTTTGGTTTTTGCGATCGCCGGAATCGCCTTCAAAATCTCTGCGGTTCCCTTCCACCAGTGGACTCCTGACGTTTACGAAGGTTCTCCTACACCCGTTGTTGCCTTTCTTTCTGTCGGTTCCAAAGCAGCAGGTTTTGCCCTAGCAATCCGCTTGTTAACAACTGCTTTCCCCGCACTTATCGAACAGTGGCAGTTCGTGTTCACGGCCTTAGCCATTCTCAGCATGGTGTTGGGAAATGTGGTTGCCCTCGCCCAGACTAGCATGAAGCGGCTTTTGGCTTATTCGTCGATCGCCCAAGCCGGTTTTGTAATGCTGGGTTTGATTGCAGGAACAGAAGCCGGTTACTCCAGCATGATATTTTATATGTTGGTTTACCTGTTTATGAACTTGGGTGCTTTCGCCTGCATCATCCTGTTCTCGCTGCGGACTGGAACCGACCAAATTAGCGAATACTCAGGTTTGTACCAAAAAGACCCGCTGTTAACTTTAGCCTTAAGTATTTGCCTGCTTTCTCTCGGTGGAATTCCGCCCCTGGCTGGATTTTTCGGCAAAATCTATCTGTTCTGGGCCGGCTGGCAAGCAGGACTTTACGGCTTAGTTATTCTGGGATTAATTACCAGCGTAGTTTCGATTTACTACTACATCCGCGTTGTCAAGATGATGGTAGTAAAAGAACCTCAAGAAATGTCAGACGCGGTAAAAAATTATCCCGAAATTCGCTGGAACCTTCAGGGAATGCGGCCTTTGCAAGTCAGCGTTGTACTCACTTTGGTGGCGACAACATTGGCGGGAATTTTGTCTAACCCTTTGTTTAATTTGGCTAATGATGCTATCACCAAAACTCCCATGTTGCAGGCGGCATTGAGTCATGTGCAACCTGTTGTGGGTGCGAAAATTGAATCGAATTTGGTGTCTCGCCGGGATTAATTTTTCCGGGTTTTGAAATAGTGGAAAGCGCCTGACTCTTTGAAGTTGGGCGTTTCTTTTTTGTTGTGATATACTGTTAATTATGATTTTTAACCGCAGATGTAGGCAGATTAACGCAGATTAACGCAGATAAAAGTTAGTACAGAGGCAACAATGTTAGTACAAAGTAAGGCAAAGTTTTATACTCCAGATGAGTACCGGGAGTTAGAGGAAACTGCTGAGTTTAGAAATGAATACCGCAATGGAGAAATTGTACAAATGACGGGTGGTAGTATTAATCATAGCCAGATAATCGGTAATATTTATGCGTTCTTAAAATCTGCTTTGCGGGGAAAGAATGCCAGACCATTTATGAGCGATTTGCGGTTGTGGATTCCTCGGTATCGACGCGGGACTTATCCAGATGTGATGGTAGTTGAAGGAGAATTAGTTTGCACAGAGGGACGGAAAGATGAAATACTCAATCCTGTGCTGATTGTGGAAGTGCTTTCTAAGTCTACCAAGGATTTTGATCGAGAGGATAAGTTTCGGTTTTATCGATCTATCCCTGAATTCCGTGAATATGTGTTAGTCAATCAATCTGAGTTTTTAGTCGCACAATATATTAAAACCGAATCAAATGAATGGTTGTTTCGGGAATATGAGGGAGAATCAGCAATAGTTTCCTTCGCTTCAGTGGAAGTGCAAATGTCGATGCTCGATATTTATGAGCTGGTTGTATTTGAAACCCAGGAAACGGAAGTACAAGAAGAAAATTAATGCTATTGGGGGATGCGAATATCAAGAGACTCGACTGCTGAATCAAATTTATTCAGTAGTAATCGAGATTGTTACCAAGAAGTCGGGGATTTCGTTGGTTTGCACGTGAGTTTCCAAATTTAAATTAAGAGTAAAATTAGATGAATGTAATTTGGTTACTGTTAAAGGCTTCTTGGTTAAATGTTTCCATTGCCATACTCACAGGCTTAATCAGCGGCGGTTGCAGCGCTATGTTAATTTCCCTAATTAATCGTGCAATCAGCGACAATTCCAATGGTAATTTAGTCTGGTATTTTTCGGGATTAGCAATCTTGGCTCTTTTGAGTGGCTTTGTATCCCAATTTTTGTTAATTTATCTCTCTCAAGAAGCTGTTTACAATCTGCGTCTGAGTTTGAGCCGTGGCATTTTGTCTACTCCTTTGCGGAATTTGGAAGAGTTGGGCGCTAACCGCTTGCTGGCAACTCTCACAGATGATGTGGGAACGCTTTCTAATACTATATTTTTAATTCCTTTTCTTTGTGTTGATATCGCCGTTGTCGTGGGCTGCTTAACTTATTTAAGCACGATTTCTGGGACGGTTTTTGTTGTTGTATTTGGTTTTCTGGTGCTGATGATTGGCACGGTGCAGTTGTTGCTGAGCAAAATGCGGAAATTCTTCGATTTAGCCAGAGAAGAACAAGATATATTATTTAAGCATTTTCGCAGTATTACTGATGGAATTAAGGAACTTAAACTGCATTCCTTGCGTCGCCAAGAGTTTTTTACGGAAGAATTGCAGGTGAGTGCTGATGCTTCCCGCGATTATAACGTGACTGCTTTGAATACTGGTGCAGTTGCGATTGGAGTGGGTCAGTTGCTATTTTTTATGCTGATGGGTTTGCTGCTGTTTGCTTTGCCGAAATTTGTGCCGGTTTCAACTCCGGTTTTGTCAGCTTACATTCTGACAAGTACCTATTTGATGTCTCCGTTTAACAATATTTTGCAAAGGTTGCCGGCGATTTTTCGTGCTAATACTTCTGTCGAAAAGATAGAGAGGATGGGATTGGCCTTGGCAAGTCAAGCTGAGATAAATTCAGCGGTTAAACCGTTTCAAACTGCTGAGTGGGAGACGCTGGAGTTAAATCGAATAATTCACAGCTATCCGGGAGAAAAAGAAGACAGCAATTTTAGTTTGGGCGAGCTGAATTTGAAGTTTCATCCGGGTCAATTGGTGTTTATAATTGGCGGAAATGGCAGCGGCAAGTCTACTTTAGCTAAGTTAATCACTGGTTTGTACATTCCTGAATCGGGAAAAATTCTCCTAGATGGCCAGCCAATTACTGATGAGAATCGTGAGTGCTACAGGCAGAATTTTTCGGCGATTTTTTCGGATTTCTATCTGTTTGAAAGGCTTTTGGGGATGACTAATCACGATTTGGACAAGCAGGCTGCTGAATATTTGCGAGAGTTTCATTTGGAAAATAAAGTTCAGGTGAAAGATGGAGTTTTGTCAACTACGGCTTTGTCTCAGGGACAGCGAAAGCGGCTGGCTTTGCTGACGGCGTATTTGGAAGATAGACCGATTTATTTGTTTGATGAATGGGCTTCGGATCAAGATCCGTTTTTCCGCGATATTTTTTACAAGCAGTTGCTACCAGAGTTGAAGCGGCGGGGGAAAACGGTGTTTGTGATTAGTCACGACGATCGCTATTTTGATATTGCCGATCGCGCAATTAAACTAGATTACGGTAAAGTAGAGTATGACCGCTCAAATGGATAAGTACCGAATTGTCGAAACTTTGACCGAAAGCCAGGTTTCCGACTTGATGGATTTGTACAAAAACGAGTTTTGGAGCGACAAGCGGACGCGGGAGGATGTTGTGAAAATGCTGGCGGCGACTGATGTTATCATTGGTTTTGTCGATGAGAGCGATCGGCTAATTGCTTTTACTCGCGTTATCACCGATTTTGTGTACAGAGCAACAATTTGTGATGTCATCGTCAACCCAACGCACCGCAAGATGGGACTAGGTGTGAAGTTGATGGATGCAGTTGTAAATCATCCTAAATTGCAAGCTGTTGAAACATTAGGACTTCACTGTTTGCCGAAGATGATACCATTTTATGAACGGTGGGGCTTCAGTGATGATGTGGGCGAGAGGAAATTTATGAAACGAAAAAAGTCCTGAGATTAGTAATTTTCTTTCATCTGCATTTATTCGTAGCCGTAAGGTGCGCCCATAAGGGCCCTTCTAAATTCCCAACTTTTCTCGCATCACATCTGGTGTCTCTCTAAAGCCTACTAAAACAGCCGTTCCATCTTTAACGAAAAGAGGACGTTTCAGCAGCATCGCATCCTTAGCAAAAGCCTCTACCCAATCTTCGCTAGTCCAATTATTCTTGTCGTCGCCCAAAGCGCGGTAGGATTGACCTGAAGTATTTCGCATGGGTTGAAAACCCAAAGCAGCTACCCAGCTTTGGATTGTTTCGCGAGTCGGCGGCTGTTCTTTTGTGTCAATGAACTCGTAATTAACATCGCTATCTTTGAGCCACTGGAAAGCTTTTTTGCAGGTTCCGCAGTTCGGGATTCCGTAAACTTTAATTGACATAATAATGAGTGTTGACTGTTGACTGTTGACTGTTGACTGTTGACTAATAACAACTGACTAATGACTGTTGACTGTTGACTGTTGACTGTTGGCTAATAACAACTAACAACTGACAACTAACAACTGACAACTGACTAATGACTACTGACTAATCTAGCTTGTTGAACCCATTTTTGCACGCGATCGACTGAAGGAGTCAAGTCATTGCGCTGCATTGTCGCTACGTGCAGCCTTAAAATTTGTTGGTGCAATCTCTCGACGGGCATTTGAGCCAATTGAGCCGGCGAAGCAACGCCAGCGTGCAGTAACAGCCCGCAATACTGACACCCTACACTTGGAATTCGAGCCAAATTTGCCATCGCTACCCATTTATTAACATATTGAATGTTAATCTGTAATTGATTGGCTAGCAACACTTTCGCCGCCTGCGTTTTCGTCAGGCGAATTAGTTGTCCGGTTGTGGTGATGCTGCACTCTTCCAGTTGAGATTGGTTTTCCTTGCTCAATCCCGGTAAATGTGCTATCGGCCAGTCGCGTACTTGCACAGAAGTTTGAGGAGCTTTATGAGAAATTTTCATGTTTTTTCTGTTAATTTTACTTATACTTTAAAGTCTCATATATCAAACAGTCAATAGAGGATCTCGCTCACGTCACCCAATCAACAAAAACCAGACCCAGGAATTTGACTAATTGCGGGGGTTGTGACATTTCTGCTAATTGCCTGCGGAGTAGCCGTTTCAGCCTGTTTTTACTGACTGGGGATCGGGCTTACTGCTTAACCAAATCATCCGGGCGATGACGACCAAGACTATAAAAAAGACAGCCTATAAATGCTAGCAAAAAAGAAGTGACCGATGAGAATTTTCTCAAAAATGGCTGCCAAGTTGGCAGTCAGAATTTTAGTGCTTTAATGCTGAGAATGCAAAAACTTGTGGCTGACTGCAAACCCAACTCAAAATTATAGGTTTTTACCCATGACAATTACACAAGGTGATGATTTGTTAACTAATACTCTACACCAACGGCGGCAAAAACTGGCCAGTTTAATTAATTTTCCGGTAATTTTATGGTCGGGGCGCAGCATTCCTCGCAATTATCCGGCACTTACTTATCCCTTTCGTGCCAGCAGTCACTTTCTATATTTTGCTGGTTTGCCCTTAGAAAATGCTGCCATTCGCTTAGAATCGGGCAAATTAGAATTGTTCTTAGATGACGCACCTGCTAGCAGCACACTTTGGCACGGAGAAATGCCGAAAAGAGCAGAAATTGCCGAACTAATTGGGGCTGATGCTGCTTTTCCAATGGCCGAATTGAAAGCGCGATCTACAAATGCAGCAACAATAGCCGTTCAGGATTCTTGGACTCAGTTGCAACAGTCTCAAATTCTCGCTCGCCCTCTGGCGCCGCCCAAATCCCCAACCGGAATCGACCTAGAATTAACCAAGGCCATCATATCTCTGCGCCTGAGCCACGATGCAGCCAGTTTGGTCGAATCGCGTCAAGCTGCCGCTGTCACTGTAGAAGCTCACAAAGCGGGCATGGCGGCAACCCGAAATGCTCAAATTGAAGCAGGGGTGCGCGCTGCAATGGAAAGTGTCATCATCTCCGAAAACATGACCTATGCCTATCCTAGTATCGTGACTGTGCATGGAGAAGTGCTGCACAGCGAACATTATCACAATCCCCTACAAACCGGAGATTTGCTGTTAGCAGATGTCGGTGCAGAAACATCAACGGGATGGGCGGCTGATGTGACTCGCACTTGGCCGGTTTCTGGCAAGTTTTCTCCGACTCAAAGAGCGATTTATGATGTAGTTTTGGCAGCACACGATGCTTGTATTGATTACATTAGTCCGGGGGTGGAATATCAAGATATTCACCTGTTAGCTGCTCGGATTATGGCGGAAGGATTGGTTGATTTAGGTATTTTGCGGGGCAATGTTGAAGATTTGGTAGAAATGGATGCTCACGCGCTGTTTTTTGTACATGGAATCGGACATTTAATTGGTTTGGATGTTCACGATATGGAAGATTTAGGAGATTTGGCTGGCTATGAAGAAGGAAGAACAAGAAGCAGTCGGTTTGGGTTGGGATTTTTGCGGCTGAATCGAGTTTTGCGTCCGGGAATGCTGGTATCGATCGAACCGGGATTTTATCAAGTTCCGGCAATCTTAAATAACCCAGAAAACCGCGCTCACTATGAAGATTTTGTTAACTGGGAGGAGTTGGAAAAATTTGCCGATGTGCGGGGAATACGCATAGAAGATGATATACTTGTCATCGATGAGGGTAGAGAAGTATTGACAGGGAAATTGCCCACAAAAGCTCCGGAGATTGAGGAGTTAGTTGCGGTAAATACGTAAGTAGAGCCTAGTTCGATCGCACCATTGGTGTCAACTTAACGTCAAACCCAGTTATAGACTGATGTTTGACTATTAAGGCTAGATCACCCTGGCGCCCCCCTTAATAAGGGGGGGACAGGAGTCTTCTCAAAGTCAACCCCTACTCCCCAACAATCAGGGGGATTTAGGGGGATCTAGACTTTACCTAAAAGCGACATTGATCAGGGGTTTCAGGCTTAAGTTGACACCAATGATATCGCACATACGCAGTTCCATCAGGGGTGAAAAAAAATAAATAAAGATGAATAAAGGTTGGCCAACAAGTCTTTTGATATTAGTTAAAAAAGTGATCTCGCAAGTCAGAAAATTCGCAGCAATAATACTTCCACGCAGTGTTCGTAAACCTATATCCTCGCGGCCGCCGATGCAAGCTGCACCTTTGCCCAGCAACGAAGAAGAGAGGCTAGAAGCACTTCACCGCTACAACATTCTCGACACAGAAGCCGAAGCAGCTTTTGATGACCTAACAGCTTTAGCATCTTATATTTGTGGCACTCCGATTGCTTTAGTAAGCTTAATAGATTCTAACCGACAGTGGTTTAAATCAAAAGTTGGTCTGGAAGCGCCCGAAACTCCGAGAGAGTTAGCTTTTTGCGCCCACGCTATTTTAAATCCCAACGAATTGCTAGTTGTACCCAATGCTCTAGATGACGATCGCTTTGTCGGCAATCCGCTAGTAACTTCCGATCCCAATATTCGGTTTTATGCTGGAGCCCCGCTAGTAACTCCTGACGGTTATCCAATCGGCACTTTGTGCGCGATAGATACAGTTCCTCGTAATCTCACCCCAGAACAGCTAGAAGCGCTGCGGACTTTAGGAAGGCAAATTATTACCCAAATGGAGTTGCGAATAAATATAACTAAATTAAAGCGCGCCCAGATAAAGACCAAACAAGTAGAAGCAAAACTCCGTTCTACAGACGAGCAAATTGTCAATTTTTTAGAAGGAATGAGCGATGCTTTTTTTGCTTTAGACACCCAGTGGCGATTTACTTACGTCAATTACAAAGCAGGGCAATTTTTGCAGCGATCGCCGGAAGAAATTTATGGTAAAAATATTTGGGAAGAGTTTCCCGAATTAGTGAGTTCTGATTTTTATGAAGAGTATCATGCAGCGGTAGCGAAACAAGTTGGAGTGAGTTTTGAAAAATATTATCTTCCCTTAAAAGTGTGGTTGGAAGTCCGGATTTTTCCTAGTCACGACGGCCTTTCTGTGTTTTTTCACAACATTTCTAAGCGCAAGAAGATGGAAGCTGCACTCAAGAAAGAACAGAAAAAAACTGACGGTTTACTGCTAAATATTTTGCCCGGAGCGATCGTCGATCGGTTGAAGCACGAACCGGGGGTGATTGCAGACAAGTTTGAAAGAGCAACAATTCTTTTTGCTGATTTGGTAAATTTTACCCAAATTTCTACTACCATGTCCGCCACTAAATTAGTATACTTACTGAATGAAATTTTCTCAGCTTTTGACCAACTGAGTGAGAAGCACCGCTTAGAAAAAATCAAGACGATCGGGGACGCTTACATGGTAGCAGCAGGTATTCCCATTGAACGCCCCGACCACGCAGAGGCGATCGCCGAAATGGCGCTGGATATGCTAGTAGCAATTGAGAAATTAAATGTGAAGCTAGACGCGAAATTTGACCTCCGCATCGGGATTAATAGCGGCCCGGTGGTAGCAGGGGTAATCGGCACTAAAAAATTTATTTACGATTTGTGGGGAAATGCGGTAAATACAGCCAGCCGTATGGAATCTCACGGCATAACAGGCCGCATTCAAGTCAGCCACTATACTTATGACTTACTGCAGGATAAATATGAATTTGAAGATCGCGGCGAGATCGAGATTAAAGGTAAAGGGCCAATGCAAACTTATTTGCTGACGGGTAGAAAAACAGCAAGCGATCTCAAAATTGCAGAGTAAATAAAACTAAGACTTGAAACTACCTGATTGTTGAGGAAATGCCGGAGGCTGCGATCGATCGCCTCGAAGGTGCGATCGCTACGCCTCTAATCGCTGATTCATTGGACATTTGTGGAAAACGCATACATATACCCATCGTTGCGGTGGATTGATTTACAGTATTTATGACGCACTGGGCTAACCTTGCCGAGTGGCGTTCTCATTTCAAAAACTCCGCTTTCTCTAACCGTCAGCCTGCCGACGTGAGTGCCTGCAAACTTCCCAGAGGGAAGAATCGCACTTACCATGTCACCTGTCCCAAACCCAAAAAACGTTTTGCACCGTGTTCTGTGCTTGACAGGAAATCCGTATTTATTGGTTGTACACATTTGACGGCTGCCCCATCCTTTAGCTGCAATTAACAACGGTTGCTTCGTGAAAACTTGCAGCACTTCTACGTTTCCTACACAAGCTGCATCCAGCCAATGAGTTTTAGGTAGTCCTAAACGAGTGCGGTTGTACTTTGTTCTACCTCCTGTTGAAACTTCTATTGGCAATCCTGTTTGTTTAAGTTGTTGGAACAATGCCCAGCGGGTTGAATTCACAGCAGTCGCATCTTTCAAAGGTTGTGAGGCCTGTTTCAAAATACGGGACAGGATGTCAGGCTTTTTGGACAAGAAATCCCGAATATCTTGATTGCCTTTGGCTTGGTTGCACCCACGACAGGCAAGGGTAAGATTGGAAACGCGATCGCTTCCCCCTTTTGATTTTGGGTGGATATGTTCTACCTCAAAAGGTAGGTTTTCAACACCGCAATAGGCACATTTTCTCCCCCACTTCTCAAGCAAGTATTCTCTGACTTCATAGCCCGCAAGTTCCCCTTGCTGATACTCCTTGCCGGATATTTCAGGATTCTGCATTGCGAGTAGGTCAAACAGGACTAACTCTTGGGATATGCCTGTGATTGGGACATATCGACGGATGCGGTTGACCCAAGTCACGATGTTTTTCACCCTGGATTCTAAGCTTGGTGGCAACCATCCAGGCGCTCTTGTCCGGTTCAGAAAACGTGGTTTGCGGTAACGAGTTTTTCGCTTACGACGATTGCGACGAATGGCGCGACGTGACTCTAAGTCATCTTTAATTTGTTGCCCGCGATGGGTCAACTCAGCACCCCAGATAACTTTATCGCCCTGTACTAAAGCCAACCCAGTAGTTTTAGAACCTGGGTCAATTTTTAATTGAGTGGGTTGCGTTTTTGGGTGAGCAACCGCATATTTCAGAATAATTGTGAAGGGGTAACGGAGATACACAGCAGCTTGGGCTAGTTTTAACAATCGTCTTGCTTGTCCTGGTGCTACTGGATCAAGTGGTTGTTTGTTGGTGTCTAAAACGAATACAAAGTTAGACATTTTGTCCTCTGATTGCTCAGGTTATGTTTTCCTCGCCCATGTTTTGATGGCTTGTTGGGTTAGAGACACTGACTTAACCAAATACATCTGTTTAATCTCTAACGACAGAGCTACAAGCTGGAAAGCACCTGTAGGTGTCATCACCCTCAAAACGTAGTATTCAAGGTACTTAGGCTGGCTATTTGTCCAGTGTATGAACTAGCTGTCTAGTCTTGTCCACTGTTTGGTGAATAGCCCGCTCGGCAGAACGGCTGCAGCAGAGCAGCCAAATAAGATTATGCTATAGACAGAGATATCGCAGCAATCCGAGGCGCGGTACTCGACCTTATAAAAATACTAAGTTGAAGTCGTCGGAGCCTTTAATAATGGTTCAATTTCATATTCAAACCGATAGCGATATTCCAGCATCCACCCAACTATTCAATCAAATCAGGTTTGCGATCGCCTCGCGACAATTTCCGCCCGGACACCGCTTGCCCAGCACCAGACAGCTAGCCATGCAGACGGGTTTGCACCGCAACACCATCAGCAAAGTATACCGCCAGCTCGAAAATACCGGACTCGTAGAAGCCCAAGCAGGATCGGGCATTTACGTCCGTGCTCAAGGCAACGAACACGGCAACAAACTCAAATCTCCGATCCTCGAAGAATATCCCCTTGCCAACAAAATAGTGCAAGGAAGTATCGATCAACTGCTGGGACAGGGCTGTACGCTCAACCAAGCGAGGGAATTATTTTTGGCCGAAATTGACTGGCGGCTCAGGTGCAGCGCCCGCGTGGTCGTTACAGCCCCCACAGAAGACATCGGCGTGGGTGAACTGATGGCGAAAGAACTCGAACAAGCTCTCCGCATTCCCATACAGTTAGTGGCGATGGAACAGCTAGGTACTTTTTTGGATCAAATCTCTTCGGGAACTGTGATCACGAGTCGATATTTTATCGGAGAAGCAGAATCGATTTCGGCACCTCGTTCGGTGCGAGTGATTCCCGTAGACATCTACGACTACAGCCAGGAAATCCAGTTAGTCGGGGGTTTGCCGAAAGACAGTTATTTGGGTCTCGTTAGCCTGAGTCCGGGAATGCTACGATCGACCGAAGTCATCATCCACAGCATCCGGGGAGAGGATTTGCTGGTGATGACGGCCTTGGTGTCAGACGAGTACAAGATTAACTCGATCGTGCGATCGGCCAGAACAATTTTTTGCGACCAACCGAGTTTTGCTACAGTTAAAGCTGCCATCAATGCGGCTAGAGAAGATATTATTCGTCCCCCGCAACTGATATGCTCCGAAAATTACATCGGATCTAAGTCGATTAATTTGCTCAAGCGCGAGTTGGGCTTGGGGTAAGTCAGCAGTCATTAGTCATTAGTCATTAGTCATTAGTTATTAGTTATTGGTAGCCACTCACAAATAACATCGGACAAATAACAAATAACAATGCCCAATGCCCGATGCCCGATGCCCAATGCCCAATTCCGAATGCCCAATGCCCAATGCCCAATGCCCAATGCCCAATGCCCAATGCCCAATTACCAATTACCAATTATCCATGACAATTGAAATCCAACCTTCAATTAATGTTAAAACGGCGATCGAAAGCCGGCGGGCCGCGCGCAGTTTCCAACCCGATCCGATTCCCCCAGCAATATTGGCAGAGATTTTGCGATTGGGAGTGCGATCGCCCTCTGGTTACAACTTGCAGCCTTGGCGGTTTATCGTACTTCAAAACGCAGCCAGCAAGGAAAAATTAAAAGCTTGCGCCTTCGATCAGCGCCAAGTGGTAGAAGCCCCAATAGTATTAATCTGTTGTGGCGATCGGCGCGCCGCCAGGCCCGAAAACACCGAAGCCGTCATCGACTTGGGCAAAACCACAGGCGCAATGAATGACAATTTAGCCGGTTATATGCGACAAGCAATCCCGCAATTGTTCGAGAACCGTCCCTGCTTCGACTCCCTAGAAGCTTGGACAAACAGACATACAATGCTCGCAGTAGCCCACTTAATGATTGCAGCTAAAAGCTTTGGGGTTGACAGTTGTCCGATGGAAGGTTTTGTCAGCGCTAAGGTGAAAGAAGCCTTTCAAATTCCCGAAGAAGTAGATGTTTGCTGTTTGCTGCCGCTTGGTTATGCAGCAGCACCTTTGAAACAATATGGCGGACGTTTTGACGTGACTCAAGTTTATTACAGCGAAAGTTATGGACAGGCTTTGCAAGCTGAGATTTGAGAGTTAAGATTTTGTTGCAACTTGAATTTTAAGAGTTAAGATTTGGAAGGAATCGGTGCCCAAGTTCAAACAAATCACAAATCCCGACTGTTCTGCAACCTAAAATCTAAAATTCAAAATCTAAAATCGAAAGTGGTGATATCAGAGAGAGGAAAAAATATGACAGCAGCAACGCGACAAAGCAACGCACAAATTCTGGAAGTAAAATTGCAGCAACACTTGCAAGCAGCCGGATTTAAAAACTTACCGCTTTATATTAGTTGTGATTTTCGAGATGAATCTTTAACGGTTGTGGGAGAACACCCGCGCAGTTTAGTTCTCAAAGCCAAACCGACTTTTGCGGTGCTAGAAGCAGCAATTCTCGAAATAGAACCAGCATCTATTCAACAGATTGGACTTTGCCTAAAAATTACCGGGCAAAAACAGCCTTATGCTTTCCATTCTTTTACCATGCACCAGCCTGTTTTGTCAAGACCAAAAACAGTGCTGTTGTTCAAAAAAACCGAGAATCCCCCCGCAGAAGAAACCGGGATAGTATTAACAGAAAATGTAGCCCAGACGGCGGATGTAGAGGAGGAGATACCGTTAGAAACGGATGGGAAAGATGCGTGGGATGAAGAATATTTCCCCAATTTGTCTGAGAGTTCCAGCAATTCCGAGCCGATCGCCTTTAAGGTAGCTGCAATCCCGGCAGATATTGCAGACAATCCCTTCAATCCGCTGGATATGGAAGTGGTAACAGTTGCCCAAAAACCCAAGCATTCACCATTTGCGATGCTGGCGGCAGCAGGAATGGTCAGTGTCGCCGCGCTAGTTTTGGCAGGCGGTTATTATATGCTGAGCCGGCCCTGCGTCATCGGAGGATGTAGTGCATTAGCTAATGCCAAACAGTTGAGCGAGAATTCAACCAAGACGCTGAAAACGTCAAAAGTTGCCAACAGCCCCCAAGAAGCGCAGCGACAGTTAAAACAGGCGATCGCCCTTTTGGAACCGATTCCCTCATGGTCAATTCATCGCGGTGAAGCTCAAAGCGCTCTGGAAAACTACCGTTCGCAAAATCAGAATTTAAACTCTGCGATCGATGCAGCGCGCCTCGCACAGTCAGCAGCCCAGAAAACCCAAAATCCGCCTTATTCTGCCGAGGACGGGCAGGAAGCGCAAGCTCTGTGGCAAAGTGCGATCGCCGAACTCGGAGAAATCCCCCCAGACAGCCCTGTTTATCCATTTGCTCAGAAAAAGTCAAAAGAATACCGGAAGAATGTAGCAACAGGAAATCGGCAGTTAAGCACAGAGAAAAAAGCGGAAAAAACCCTGCTCGCGGCCAAAAATACAGCCCAAATAGCAGAAGCTCGCGAAGCAGTAGCGACTACTGCCGAGACTTGGGATCAAGTGCAATCAGGTTGGGAAGAATCCCTCGAAATCCTATCAGAAATTCCCACGAACACGACATCTTACCAACAAGCTAAACTGCTAGTTCCCAAATACGAAACCAAACTTTCAGAAGCTCGCGAGCGCAAAAATGTCGAAGGAATTTCGGAAAATGCCTATACTCAAGCTGTGACTTTAGCAGCGGAAGCTCGAATTTTTGAGGGCAAAAACGCCTGGTTTAAAGCATCTGAATCCTGGCGAAGAGCTTTGAGTTACGCTGAGCAAGTGCCGGCGGCAACTGCCTATTCTCCGAAAGCCAAACCGCTGATCGCTTCCTACAAAACTTCATTGCAGCAAGCAGAAGTAAAGTTGCAGGAAGAAAGGAACCTGCAAAAAGCCCGCACGGATTTAGATAGAACTTGCAAAGGCAACCCCAAGATTTGCGACTATACTGTTAGCAAAGATTTGATTGCGGTGCAGATGACTCCAGGTTACGTGCAGAAACTGCAAGAAACTTTCATCCAAGCAAACAACAACAATGCTGTGAAGACTCGCCAAGCTGTAGAAAAGCACGTTCAAACGTTGCAAAAAGCTTTGGAGGCGATCGCCGAAAATGCCAAAATCCCTATGCAGGTGTACGATGGCGAAGGCAAGCGGATTGCGAGTCACGAACCGAAGTAAGCTGTTACGGCATTTAATTTTAGTTTTTGGGGCGGGCTAGGAGCAACGCCCCACTCATTGTTTCAAGAAACAGGAGAGTTAAAACTAGATCCGCGCCAACAACTTAGAACATCCGAACACACGCTACAATATCGGCAATCAAAAAGTATAAAAGGATCTGAGCAATCAAATGCTACAAAAGGTAAAACTTCATAACTTCAAAAGTCATCAAGATACAGAAGTTAATTTTGAGAGTTCGCGCCTGCACGCACTCGTAGGACAAAACAGTTCTGGTAAAACATCTGTTTTGCAAGCATTGCATTATCTCAGTCGGCTTGCTAATTCATCATTTGACAATATTTTTCAGCATGAAAGAGCGCCTCAATTTATTACAACAATGGGGCAAGATAATATGTCTGTTACTGCAACTGGTTTTTGGAAACACCCAGATATAAATGATTGGAAAGCTTCTTATGACTGGAGACAAACCGTTAATCATAAGTGGACTTTTAGAGCATCTTGGAAGGCTGATAAAAACCCGGAATATAGCCAAGTAATCTCTGAAACTTCCTTAATGACTACGGAAGAGCCAATTCAGCAATCTTTGAGAAACGCAGTTCATCTTAAGCTCGTAGCCAGTAATCTTGCTAAAGCAGCTTACAGTGATGCAATTACACCGCGAGTTGAGTTCGATGGTTCAGGCTTAGCACCTACCTTAGACTATCTTCGTGACGAAGCTCCAGATAAATTTCAATCTTTAGAGAAAATGTTGAAACGGATTGTACCAGGTGTACGCGAGGTAGGGGTAAGGCGAGCTAAAGTTATGGTCAATCGCCAACGCTTAATCGAAGTCGATGGCAAATCTATCTCCTACGAAGAAAGTCAGGAAATTGTCGGGAAAGAAGTTGTCCTAGATATGAATACTGGTAAGCGTATTCCAGCCCATGCTATTAGCGAAGGAACAATGCTCGCTCTCGGATTATTGACTGTTTTGATGAATCCCAATCAACCTAATTTAGTGTTACTAGATGATGTCGAACAGGGACTCCACCCAAAAGCGCAACGAGAATTAATCGCTGTTTTCAAGGAAATTATTCAAGAAAACAGCAACCTGCAAATTATTTTTTCGACTCATTCTCCTTATATTGTCGATGAACTTATTCCTTCTCAAGTTCATGTATTAAGTAACAACAATTCAGGTGTGACTCGTTGCAAACGCTTGGATGAACATCCTGATGTAGAATGGGCAAAACAAACTTTAACCACCGGAGAATTCTGGGATGCGGAGGGAGAAGATTGGGTGGTTGCAGGAGAAATAAATGATTGAGTTTGTGGTGATTGTGGAAAGTAGCGCAGATGCAAGAACCGCTACTAAATTAGCCGAGCGCCTTTTAGTGGATAAAATTGATTGGTTAGACTCTGGACAGCTTCAATATTTATTTCGTTGGAGTGGCTTACAAGAAAATACAGAACATTCCTGTTGGCAAGATATTAATCAAATTATAGATAATTTGCAAAAAAGCTTAGGATTCCGTCCTCCAAGGTATTTAGGTCATGGTAAAGATGGAGCATTAAAAGCTGATGGTGCAGCAGCTATAAAAATTCTGAATTTAGTACGATTTCTTCAAAAAACAAGACAGATTAAAGCAGTTCTCCTGATCCGGGATTTAGACAATCAACCTCAGCGAAGAGAAGGTATTGAGCAAGCACGTTCTGCACACATCAATCGACAACCTAAATTAGAAATTATTATTGGTACAGCCGACAGAATGCGGGAAGCCTGGGTATTGAATGGGTTTATTCCATCTAATCAAGAGGAAGAACAAATTCTTCAAGAGATAACGACACAATTGAGGTTTAATCCTTGCGAGGATTCACACAGACTGCGCTCTAACTCATGGAAAGAACCCGATCGCATTAGAAATCCTAAAGTTGTTGTCGAAAAGCTAACAGGTGGCAATATGGAACGCGAACAACAGTGCTGGGAAGACACGCCTCTGGAATTTCTACGAAAAAAAGGTGTTTATACAGGCTTAACAGCCTATATTGATGAAATCGAGGAACGATTAATTCCCATCATTTTATCTGACTAAAAAAGTAATTCACGATTTACGCATCACCTCTATATTGCCGGTTTGCACTGCGCGCCTTACCGCTATGAGTAGCGAGTAAAATCACTTATTGCATAAGTCCTGTTCATTCAAAACTAATCGGTATCCCCAGCAATTTCATCCCCAGTCAATCCAGCTTGAAAAACTTGTTTAGCCGTCAAATTCAACTCTGGAAAACTTGGCGACTCAATCCTATCATTTCCCCGAAACAAACTCACCTCATACTCGCCATCAACCAACTGATAAACCGATATCGTTGGTTGCTTAGGATTCCCGATAAACCTGCGACCGCCCAAACCGAGATAATCCACAATCCAGTATTCAGGAATCCCAATTAGTTCGTATTCGCCTACTTTTTTGATGTAGTCATCTTGCCAATTCGTGCTAACTACTTCAATAACCAGCGGAATTGATGCGCCTTGAGTCACGGTTGAGAATTTTTTCCACATAGGTTCTGACGCTAAGTTGGGGCGATTTAATATCGGAATATCGGGCGAATAAGCTGATTCGTTTTCCAGTGGCTTAACTAATGCTTGTTTGGGGATGAAGTACGGAAGTTTTACCTTTCTAAACTCAGCAGTTAACTCTGAGGCTAAAAAACCGATAACTTCTTCATGGTCTCCTAATGGCTGTGACATTTCAACAATCTCTCCATTGTGCAGTTCATAACGTCCGTTTTCTGGCTTCCATTCCGCAAATTCTTCAAAAGTTAGCGTTTTAGTTGCTGTTTGAATCATGGTTATTCTCCTTAGTGATGGCTAGGGCGGGCTAGAAGCCCACCCCACAAGATAACTCACTCTTTGTGGAACAGGCATCTTGCCTGTTCATAACAATACTGCCACATACAAGTTCCTACCTACATTATATTATCAATTCCCAATGTCCTGTTTGGCCAATTCCCAATGCCCAATTCCCAATTACCATTTTATCAATTGTGCATCTTGATTGAAAAACTTCCGGGACAATCCCTCAGTCAACAGCAGAGTTGCGATTACAGTTGCCAGCGCTAACACAAACATAATTAAAATCTGGTAAGATGCTGCATCGAGAGGACTGACACCGCTCAGCATTTGACCTGTCATCATTCCGGGTAAAGTCACGATTCCTACCACCGTCATTGTATTTAACAGCGGGATTAATCCAGCTTTGATCGCATCTTTGCGGTACTGCTTTACTGCTTGCTGCGGCGTCGAACCTAAACTTAAATGGGTTTCTATTTCTAACTGGCTGCTATTAACTGTACTCACAAGTCTTTCGCCCGCGATCGCCCCGGAATTCATGGCATTGCCCAATATCATACCCGCTAAAGGAATCAGGTATTGCGGTTCGTACCAAGGGTCAGGTTGCAAAATTAGCAAGTTTGTATAGGCGAGAGTCAAGGCCGTACTTATCAAAATTGAACCCCAAACTAAGGGCAGTAAGTTCTTGATTTTTTTGCTGATGCGGTTGCTGGCAACCATGCTAGCTGTTGTCAGCATGATTGCTAAAACTGCTAAAACCAGCCAAGGATTTTTCCCCTCCGGGTCAAATATGACTGCGAGCACGTACCCGACTAAGATTAGCTGGATCAGGGTGCGCCCCGCCGCGATCGCGATCGCCCCCTCCAATCCCAATCCCTGCCACGCCGAAAGCCCGATCGCGATCGCCACCATCCCCAAAGCCCAACCCAAATCTGTAAAATCTAGCAGAATTAACACCGGCCCACCCTTTCGATAATGTGATTGTTTGCCTGTCCAAATATAAGATATTGCAATAAAGGTTTCTGAGAAACAGTTTTGCTGCAAGAATTTGCTTTGATAATCCTTGAAATTTATGGTGTGAAGAGTGAATAATGTTCCCCCCCTCGACTTAACCCGCCAATACGCGCAGATTGGCGACGAGATCACCGCTGCGGTGCAAAAAGTGCTTGCCTCTGGCGGCTACGTAGGCGGCCCGGCCGTGAAGAGTTTTGAACGAGAGTTCGCCGACTACATCGGCGTTTCCGAGTGCGTTGGCTGTAACTCCGGCACCGATGCCCTGATTTTGGCTTTGCGAGCTCTCAAAATTGGCCCTGGCGATGAAGTGATTACCACTCCTTTTACCTTTTTTGCTTCGGCTGAGACAATTAGCGCCGTCGGCGCCACTCCAGTATTTGTCGATATTGACAGCGAGACTTTTAATCTGGATGTCGAACTCCTCGAAGCGGCAATTACCGACAAAACCAAGGCAATTATGCCCGTCCACATCTTCGGCCAACCGGTAGACATGACTCGGCTGATGGAAATTGCGACTCGGCACAATTTAGCCGTAATTGAAGATTGCGCCCAGTCTGTCGGGGCCGAGTGGCAGTCTCGAAAAGTCGGCAGCATCGGCCATGTCGGCTGCTTCAGTTTTTATCCGACCAAAAACTTAGGCGCTTGCGGTGACGGTGGCGCGGTGACGACAAACGATCGAGCCCTGGCAGCTTCGATGCGAATGCTCAAAGAACACGGACAGTCTTCTAGGTATTTCTACGAAGAAATCGGCTACAACAGCCGTTTAGATGCCCTGCAAGCAGTGATTCTCAGCATTAAATTGCGGTATCTCGACAGTTGGAACGCCCAGCGGCAGGAGAAAGCGGCACTTTACAGCGAATTTCTCTCCCGCGTACCCGGAGTTGCCGTCCCCAAAGCATTGCCAGAAGCAAAAGGAGTTTGGAATCAATACACGATCCGGCTGACAAGTCCAGAAGACGCGCAAAATCCCTCTGGCAATTTCCGGGACTTGGTGCGGGCTCAGTTGCAGGAAGCTGGCATCGGTTCGATGGTTTACTATCCGTTACCTTTGCACCTGCAACCTGTTTACAAATCTTTAGCTTATCAAGCAGGTCAATTGCCAAAGGCTGAGCAAGTTTGCCACCAAGTCTTGTCTTTGCCGATGTTCCCGGAACTGTCGAGGGATCAACAAGAGCGGACGATTTATGGTCTGAAAGATTGCTTGGCAAAGGCCGATCGCATCCGGTAGCTTTGGCGCGATGGCATCAGCGAGGGAAATGCAGGAGGAGAAAAGAATTGCAGGGTTGCATTGCTGTGAGAATGTGCAGGGTTCAGGGAGAGCTGTTAAGTATTTTGACTGATCACTTGTACTTTTATGTACTATATTTAATGAAAAGAAACAAATTTAGGCTAGCAATCCGCCTCGAACGGGTGCATTTTCCGCTCGCCTAAAACTTGCAGTGCGATCGGTCAATGATGAAGAAGGAAGTTCGGCAACGGATTCTGTAACGGATGTAACGGATGTAACGGATTTCAGGAAGAGGGAAGAGGGAAGAAGGAAGAATAAAGAATAAAGAATGTTGGAACTTTCGACTTCTAATCCCCGATGCCCGATGCCCGATGCCCGATGCCCGATGCCCGATGCCCGATGCCCGATGCCCGATGCCCGATGCCCGATGCCCAATTCTCAATTTAACCTGTAATTTTCAGAAGATAAGAGGAAAATAAACGAGTGCCTCAGTATCAATTCACTCAGGCTAGACGCTACGATCCACAAGCGATCGCTCAGTATTACCGCAACCGTCCTTGGAAAGCAATTTGGCGCGCAATTACCGTGATTTGGTCTTTTGCGGGCTTTGTTCTGGGGATGCTGTGGGACAGTTGGCAGCACGAAGTCGCAGCACACCAGCCGGAACGGGCCGCCCACCTGCGACAAATACTCACTCGCTTGGGCCCAACTTTCATTAAAGTCGGCCAAGCCCTTTCTACCAGACCGGATTTGATCCGCAAAGACTTTCTCGAAGAATTGATCAAACTTCAGGATCAATTGCCGCCGTTTGACTCGGTGCGCGCTTTCGAGATTATTGAAGCGCAACTCGATCGCAAAATTAGCGAAACCTACAGCGAAATCTCCCCCGAACCTGTCGCCGCGGCAAGTCTCGGTCAAGTCTACCGAGCTCGCCTCCTCACCGGAGAAGCAGTAGCAGTCAAGGTTCAGCGACCGAATTTGCTGCCAGTCTTGAGCCTTGACCTTTACTTAATGCGCTGGGCGGCTGGATGGTTGGGCCCGTTGTTGCCGCTGAATCTCGGTCACGACCTTTGTTTAATAGTCGATGAATTCGGTATCAAATTATTCGAGGAAATTGATTATATCAATGAAGGACGCAACGCCGAGAAATTTGCTACAAATTTTGCCGACGACCCGACAGTAAAAGTTCCCAGTATTTACTGGCGCTATACTTCAAATTGCGTTCTGACTCTTGAATGGATTGACGGCATCAAGCTGACAGATATGGCAAGTGTTAAAGCCGCAGGTTTGGATACCGATAGTTTAATTGAAGTCGGAGTCCGCAGCGGTTTGCGACAGTTGCTGGAACATGGATTTTTTCATGCTGACCCCCATCCGGGAAATCTGTTTGCCTTAGCGGATGGCCGCATGGCTTACATTGATTTTGGGATGATGGATCAGATGGAAGAAACAACTAAAGAAACTTTGGTTGATTCTGTCGTTCATTTGATCAACAAAGATTACTTACAGTTAGCTAAGGATTTTGTCAAACTTGGCTTTTTGACTCCAGATACAGATATTATGCCGATCGTCCCGGCGTTGGAATCTGTACTGGGTGATATCGTCGGCGAAAAGGTGTCAGATTTTAACTTCAAGACGATTACAGACCAGTTTTCGGAGTTGATGTACGATTATCCTTTCCGAGTGCCGGCGAAATTTGCCTTAATTATTCGCTCTCTGGTGACAGAAGAAGGTTTGGCCCTGACGCTGAATCCGAATTTCAAGATAGTCGAGGTGGCGTATCCTTATGTAGCGCGGCGTTTGTTGAACGGAGAATCTCCGGCTCTGCGGCGGCGTCTGATTGAGGTATTATTCAAAGATGGCAAATTCCAGTGGAACAGGTTAGAGGACATGATCGCGATCGCCCGATCGGATCGCAGTTTCGACTTGCTCCCCACAGCACAACTAGGCTTGCAATTTTTGCTATCAGAGGAAGGGTCGTTTTTAAGACGCCAGCTAATGTTAGCTTTGATTGAGGACGATCGAATCCACACCGAAGAAGTTCGCAGCCTGTGGAACTTAGTCAAGGAAGATTTGCAGCCCAGTCGCCTGTTCAACGTTGCTCTAGGCGCTTTGACGGAGTTTTCCACAGCAGGAGCAGCCGCGCTAACTCGATTTTAGTCATTAGTCATTGGTCATTAGTCATTAGTCATTGGTTATTTGTTGGTTGTTAGTTGTTGGTTCTAATAACTAATTCCCCATACCCAATGCCCTGCGCGGGCCAATACCCCATGCCCCATGCCCAATTCCCCATTCCCCCTTCCCCCAATTAAGGAATTATTCGTGTATTATTTTCCAGAACCTCCCTATTTTTTTATGTCGGCTGGATTACTAGCAGGTATGGCTTCCGGCGTAGCATTTGAAGCAACTCTCAAACAATCGGTACAACAGTGGTCTAAAAATCGTTCTACTCGCACCTTGGCTAACCTGCCAAGGCTGCAATTGGTCATACCTTTTCTGGGAATGGCTGGCGGTATTTGCGTATTTTTAGCTTCGGGGATGGAGATTTTTGGCTTCCCCAAACTACTTTGTTATGCCCTAGCTTTGCCACTGACGGTACTCACTGGCTGGCTAGTTTGGACTCAGCTAGGTAAGCTTTTGATCGAGTTAGAACGCGGAGGTTCCCAAGCGCTGGATTTAGATTCTTTTGAACAATGAAAGTTAACTATCAACTTCTTTTGTGAGAAGCAAGGGGGTTGATAGTTATCTAGGATTATCCTATTTGATGCTTTTTGAACCGCAGAGAACGCAGAGAGCGCAGAGGAAGAGAAAGAAGAAGATGACAACTTAGGCAATAATTTGTGTAAATTTTTGAAAATCTAAAATCTAAAATCTAAAATCTAAAATCGAATGAGTATTTTAATTGTTACGGGTGCGGCGGGATTTATTGGCTCTAATTTAGTAGAAACTCTTTTAAATCAAGGGGAGACGGTGATAGGTGTTGATGAGTTCAACGATTATTATGATCCGGATATAAAGCGCAAGAATATTGCACGATTTGAAAGGTATCCGGGTTTTGAATTGGTGGAAGGCGATATTTTGTCTCTAAATTGGCGAGGTCTTTTATCTGATGCGAAGGTAATATTTCATCTGGCGGCGCAAGCAGGAGTTCGTGCTAGCTGGGGCGATGGTTTTCGCAGCTATACCGAACGCAATATTAACAGCACTCAAGTATTGTTAGAAGCGGCAAAGGATGCGCCAAGATTGAAAAAGTTTGTCTATGCTTCTTCTTCTTCAATTTACGGCAATGCTGAATCTTTTCCCACGAATGAAAATGCTTGTCCGCAGCCGGTTTCTCCCTACGGAATTACGAAATTAGCCGGTGAACGTTTGTGCGGGCTTTATTACAAAAATTTTGGTCTTCCCACTACTTCGCTGCGCTATTTTACTGTTTACGGGCCCAGACAGCGCCCCGATATGGCTTTTCACAAGTTTTTTAAGTCGATTTTGTTTGACGAGGCGATTTCAATTTTCGGCGACGGATTGCAAACGCGGGATTTTACTTTTATCAGCGATTGCGTTGCTGCGAATTTAGCGGCGGCTGAGGTTCCAGAAGCTGCGGGGGAAGTTTTTAATATTGGTGGGGGAAGTCGGGTAGTTTTGAAAGAAGTTATTGATACAATAGAGAGGATTGTCGATCGACCTATTCGGATAGATTTTACCGAAGCTGCGAGGGGAGACGCGCGGCACACTAGCGCGGATGTGTCTAAAGCCCAGAAAATCTTAGGTTATCAGCCACAGGTTGCTTTAGAAGAAGGATTAAGGCGCGAATGGGAGTGGATTCAGTCTGTGTACAGTTAGAGTACAGTTAGAGTACAGTTAGATGCTATCTATCCCAGAAATTCCGCAACTTAAATTGAACATTGTTGATTTTTTGAATTCGCCAACTTTTGAGGTTTATCTGCAATCGAAATGCTGCGATTATAGCATTATCTTTTAGAAAAAATCGCACTTTTTGTTAGTAGTAATGGCTTCGATAATTTTATTCAAAACTTTTTTAGAATCAGTCATTGTACTTAGCCAATAACTGCCTGAATGTAGCCGATGATAATAACTTAAATTACTCACAGCATACAAGCTGCCGCCACTTTTTAACCACAAATAATTGAAAGCGGCGACATCGGAAGCTTGCACGCAAATATCTTGATTATCGTCGGCACAATCCAGGTATTTCTGTACATTGACGAAGTAGTTTCCATCATTAATAAAATTGCGAAATAATTTAGGATTTGGATTATTTAGAATTAATTCTCGTGCTTTTTCAAGATTGATTTCTGTATCAGAAAATAATTTAAAGTTAAAGTAGGGATTTGCGGATGTCGGACAGTAAATTAGGTTGGGCTTCCATGCAGTTATGTGGTAGAGTCTATCGACATAAGTTTCGCTCAAGGCATTGTCAGAGTCAAGAATAATTGCCCACTCATTTTTGCAGTGGGAAATCGCCATAATTTTGCTTTTATACGCACCAAAATTTTGCTCACCTCTGCGGATAGAAATCTTAGGTGACAAGTTTGCTATATTTGCTTGCATCCTAGAAAACTCTTCGGGGGAGGAAGCATCATCGTAAATAATAATATCATCAATGCGATCGTCATACAAAGCATTGCACAATGCCCCTACAACCAAACTAGAACGGTTAAAATGGGTAATAGCTAGAGATATTTTACTTCTGTTAGCCACAGACGGACGCCGAATTGAAGTTAAGCGAACGCCTAGAAGGCTTGTCCGCAAGTCCATCATAATTTTGTAATACTGTTGGTAAACTTTTTTTTCGAGTTGTAAACTACGAATTTTTCGGCCAGCTTTTCGCAAAATATTCATTTCTGTATTTGCCAATCTATACCTAAAGTTGATATTTTTTTGCCGGACAAAGGTTTTGGCCTTTCTGTATCCGCGCACTAGCAAACTTGGGGATTTGAGTTTGGGGCATTTTTCCGGCGACTTCAAATAACGGTAATGCAGAAATACATCTCGGTAGGGAATCTCCACATCTTCACCAGCACACAATAGATTAATTTTGGTAGCCGAAATACTCATGTAGTGCAAATAAGTCAACCGTCGCCCTTTGTCATATATAACATAATCTATCACATCAAATTGAGAAGACCAATGATTCCCCGTTACCTGTTCGGGTTGAGTATATGCAAAGTTGTAAAAAGATATTTTGCTGCGGGCAACTAAATAGTTAAGTAAAGATTGGTCAGCGCCCCGCAAAGACATAATTTCCGCTTCTCCTAATGTTAATTTTTCTAAAAATAGAGAAGCATTATTTCGATTAAAAACCCCGGTTTTTGACGCAAACCAACCCGCACAAAAAGTATGAGAGGGCAGTTCGTCAATATTTAAAATTTGAGGTAATTTTGCGGAGGACAAATCAAATATATAATTGAGGTCGGATTTGTATTGAAAATCGTTGGCTACCCAATCAAATTCATCTAGTTTTTGATAAATATAATCTAGAGAACCCATTAACAGAGTGTCTGCGTCAAAATAGATAAATTTATCAAAAGGGCCGTCGAAACAACATAATTTTCGGTGCATCTCCAAACATTGAACAGGTTTCAAACCTTTAGATTTCCATACTTTTTGAGCTTTTGCATGAGTTTTCCAAACTTGAGTCGCAAAGTCTTCCCAGAAATGGATGGAATCGCTATTTTCAAACAGGCTGACATGAGGACGAGTTGCAATTTCTACTCGCACTTTTGTGATTCTGTCATCATAGGGAATGATGCAAACTGGAATATCTTTTGCCCCATTGACTTCGAGGCTGTTTAATAAAGCGACTAAGTGGTCAAAAACAACATCGTTTGCCAGAATATAAATGCCGTCAGCCATAGTTTTTTAGTTAATAAGTAACCCAGCGCATATATATTGCTTTTTAGGTGCGGGCAAGATGCCCACACCACAACAAATAAAATTTATTGATTGTGGAACAGGCATCTTGCCTGTTCTCCAAAGCTTGTTGGCTGTCAGAAACACAACAAATAAAATTTATTGATTGTGGAACAGGCATCTTGCCTGTTCTCCAAAGCTTGTTGGCTGTCAGAAACACA
>NZ_JAUBPT010000055.1:35188-47715 GCF_036700905.1 Microcoleus sp. S13_C3
ACAACATTTATGAATTGTGGAACAGGCATCTTGCCTGTTCTCCAAAGCTTGTTGGCTGTCAAAAACACAACAACATTTATGAATTGTGGAACAGGCAAGATGCCTGTTCTTCAAAGCTTGTCTGGTGTCAAAAACACCCCCAAATTTATGAATTGTGGAACAGGCATCTTGCCTGTTCTCCAAAGCTGGTTGATAATGATACAACATATGATTTTCTCCTCACCTACTGAAAACCCGAAATATTTTTTGCACTAAATTTGGTTGTTCCTCATTGAGATAACGATAATGTTTCCAAAGATTCCAATAAGGACTACCCGATTTAATTGGTATTCCCGCCCAGTGAATATATTTTAACCTTTTGCCTTTGTCATAAAGAACATAATCTATTTCTTGAAAATGCTTGGAACCAGCCCAGCTTCCCGGTTCGCTTGGTGAAGCTTTAACAAGGTTGCAGCGCTTGGGAATCAGCTTAAGAGTAATATAATTTAGTATAGGTTGGTCGGTGACATTTTGAGTAAAGTCAAAATATTCTCGATGCTGCGAACATTCTCGCAAAATTTCATACATTTGCGATTCTGTAATATTTCCTTTTCTGGAAGCCCAAAAACCGCTGTTGAATACATCTTGAAGCTGTGAGTCGGTAAAGATATTCTGTTCTTTTACAGCGGGTGAAAATACATTTCGCAGTTTTTCGCTGAGGTGGTGATAGTCGCAGCAAAAAAAGTCTACTTCTGATAGTTTGTTTAAGTTGTCTGCGATGTCTTCAAAGACGATGATATCGGTATCGATGTACAGAAATTCGTCAAGGGGGCCAAACCAGGCGGCGAGTTTTCGCATTTTGTTGGGGAGGGCTAAAAAGTTGCGATCGAACATTTGGCCAATTTCTCTGGTAAACTGTTCCACAAACTCCAGATTTGGGAACAATCGCACCCCGTGGAGACTGCAGAGTGCGGCTGCGACTTGCTGATAATTGTCGTCGAAGGGAATCAGAAAAACAGGTACTTGACAATTGTACAGACGTATGCTGTTTAAAAGGGCGATCGCACTTTCGAGCACTTTATCATTCGCAACAATATAAATACCGCGATTCATACATTTATCCTCAACCTTCTCAATACCCTTGTTAACAAATTCGGCGCACAAACCTCAGTATAAGACTTTGGCGCTTGGGCAAAAATCGGACGCTTGGACGGTTCGCGGAGATAGCGGTAATGCAGAAACAAATCGCGATAGGGAAAGTCAATATTTTCGCCCGCACAAACTCTCCGAATTAAATCCGGCGGCACACCAATATAATGAATGTAAGTAAGTCGGTTTCCCTTGTCGTACAAAATCCGATCTTGCTCTTCAAAATGTTTGGAAGTGACGCTACACCCAGTTTTTTCGCCATCCGGGAGGCTATAAGCAAAATTATAGCTATTCATCCCCGTTTTCATCACCATATAATTGAGCAACGGCTGTTCTCCCGCACCTTCATAGAGAATTTCCGCATCGCCCGATTGCAGTTGAGATAACAGCCATCCCCTAGTATCTTGCTCAAACAATCCTTGCTTGCTGGCGTAAAATCCAGAACAAAATATTTCCGAGTCGATCCGATTTGGCTCAAAAACTTCGAGGAGTTTTGGTGAGTGAATATTGTATACTTTAGTTGGGGATAGAAATTGAAAATCATAAACCACAAAATCCGATTTCTCTAACTTCTGAAAAACCGCATCAAGGGAATTCATCACCAAAGTATCGGCATCCATATAGATAAACTTTTCAAACGGGCCGTCGAAAGCGCAAAAGCGCCGATGTGCGCCGTAAAGCCGGAATTTTTTGCGGTTCAAACGCTCTGGCGCCGCTGCTTGCATGAATTTGTCCCATCGCTGAATAGATGCGCTATCTTCATAAATAAAGACGTTGGGACGGTTAACAATTTCAGCTTTGATTTGCTCTATTTGGTCGTCGAAAGGATAAATGCAGACGGGAGTATTTGAGCCTAAGATAATTTCAATACTGTTGAGCAAGGCAATTAGTTGGTCGTAAACTGTGTCGTTGGCTAGCGTGCAAATTCCATTCATATCTATTAGTCCGCGTAGGCGGACTTTGTTTGTGTAGAAGCGGTTTCAACCGCCGAATCATTTAAAGGGTAAAAGGATAGAAAAGACTCCTCGCGGGAAAACTAGGACTAGGGAGAAACCGACGCTACCGCAACGCGAAACCCCGCGTAGGGCTCGCGAGCGAGTACGAATAGCGAGAACTGATTGGCACTGCGGCAAGAGTACGCCTTGCTGATCCAGGAACCGCCACGCAGCACCCGGCAACCCCCTGTGCAACTTTCCCAGGAACTTCCGTCAGTTGGTGCGCCGTTATAGTTCGAGTGCCACGCAGCGGTGCGATCGCTGCACCACTCCAAAACATTGCCGTGCATATCGTACAGTCCAAAGGCATTGGGGGGAAAACTCCCGACATCGGTTGTTTGGTGGCGGTAAAGTCCTTTGGGGGCGTTTGCGTAGGGTTTGTATCCGTCATAGTTGACTAATCCCGGGGTAATAGTTTCCCCAAAATGAAATGGGGTTGTAGTTCGGGCACGACAGGCGTATTCCCATTCTGCTTCACTTAGGAGGCGATATTTTTTCCCGGTTTTTTGCGATAGTTTGCCACAGAATTCGACGGCCATATCCCACGATACTTTTTCTACAGGACGTTTTTCACCTATGTAATAGGATGGGTTGTTTCCCATCACTGCTTGCCACTGTGCTTGGGTGATGGGATATTTGCCTGCAAAAAAAGCGGGTACTGTTACTTGATGCTGGGGACGTTCGCTATCGGAACTATATTTTTCTGTTGCTGGGGAACCCATCATAAAAGTGTCGCCGGGAATATAAACCATTTCCAGCACAACTCCATTTCCTAAGTATTCTGCGAAGAAGTGAGCATAATGACGGCGACGACTGTTTTCTTTTCCTTCAGCATCCACTGTTATCACATCGAAGTCAAAAGTAGGAAAATATTTTTGTAACTGCTGTTTTATCTTTGGTTCATCTCTATCCTTCAACAGCGAATAGGCTGCAAACTTCACCAACATTGATTCCTCTTGCAGCACCCCAATTATTAAATCTAAACCTGCATCTCCATATTTCAGCGCTTCAGACAGTGCAGCAATCTTCTCTTCGACAATCGGTGAAGCCAAACGGCTCTTAACGCCGGAAATCCCGCCTAAGACAGCAGCATCTATGGGTGGCGGATTTTGACCGCCTTTGACGGCATCATATTCTCTGGGTTGATTTGGGTTTTCTGTCATGGCGCTATTTCCTAAGATACAAAGTTAGACAGCCAATTGAGCAGGTTCAATTCATGGAGAATGATTTGTCTGGCTTCGGCCATTTTATCCCTCGCTTCATGCCAATAATCCGCATTAGCCACAACCTCTTTAATAAATTCTACTCCTTTCTCATCCAAACTCGGCAGCCGCAGAAAACTCCCTGCAGGCAACAATTTATCCGCCGCCGAACCGCCGTAATAAATTGGCAAACACCAAGCTAACAAAGCATCCCAAAGCTTCTCGCTGACATACCAATCGTTTTCGGCATAATTTTCAATAGCTAAGTTGTAATAGTATGGCGCGACGGCGTGCCATTTATTGTTTACAGTGCCGTTACCCCGCGCCCAAGTTGGCAAGTTTCGCCCGTAAAGGTCAAAATCCAATTCTTGCGATCGCAGCAATTTGATAAAATCTAATCTCTGGCGGTGATTGGCGGTGCGGCTAACACCTGAAGTAATCCAAGAACAGGATTTAGTTTTCGGCGGCGCAGGCATTTCATCTAGTTCTCGAAACGAGTTAGAGTGATACCAAATCGCGGGCATATAATCGGGTTTTGGTGCGAAATCGTCTGGCCCGGAAACGTAACCGCAATAAAGTTTGGCTTGTTCGTAGTTGGCTTTGGTAATTTCAATAACTTCTGGTAATGGTGGCTCGCGGATTAGGTAAATTATCCGTTCCTGGGGGACGCCGCGCAATTTTTCTCGAACGTCATTTTCGGGATTTTGGGGGCTGGGACGGCGAATTTTGTCAATCCAGGATGGCTTTTTGGAAGGTTGGGGAAAGTCGAATTGATACATGAGTAAAAAGTCTGGTTCGGGGTGGTTAGCGAGCATTTTAATGTTGCCCCATTTGCCGAAGTTTTGGGGAGTTTGTTGCCACAGCCAGTCGCTTTGGTTCATGCCTGGGTATGTGGTGATTGTACCGATAATTTTTGGGTTCATATCTAATAATAAATCGGGTTTTTGCGTGTGGACGGGGCGGGTTTATGAGATTGTTTACTTGAGGCGATTATGGTTGGTAAAAGCCGCCCCTAATGATAATAAATGTGGTTTTTGCGTTTGGCAGGGCGGGTTTATGAGATTGTTTATTTGAGGCGATGATTGTTGGTAAAACCCGCCCCTACTGAATTTTGAATTATCGGATATCGCACTTGCTCATCTACATAACCCATAATTTTCTGTATCCTATTTTCCCAGGAAAATTGCTTGACAAAATCCATCGTTTCTGCATAACCTGCGACCTTCCTGGGATATTTTGTTAAACAAGCTTGAATGCTTTTTGCAAATTCATACGGGTTATCCGGTCCGCACCAAGTTGCTGCTATATTTCCAGATTTAAATTCCATTAAAGAGGTAATCTCCGTCGCCACAATCGGAGTTCCCGATGCCATGTAATCAAAGAATTTTAAAGGAGATGTGAACGTCGCGGCCTCTGTCAAACAGTGGGGGTGAGTCAAAACATCGGCTGCTTGCAGCAAGCTAGCCAGTTGATTTTGAGGCAGGTAGCCGAGAAATTTAATGTTGTTAACTTGCTTGGATTTGGCTAACTGCTGGTATGCTGTTACTTGGGATGAATCACCGCCCGCGATCGCAAATTGAACCAGTGGCAATTCCTTAGCCACATCCACCAACATATCAACACCTTTAAACGGGTAAAGTCCCCCTGCATAAACTGCTAAATGCTGTCTGTCATCTTCTAATAATTGCTTTCGCCAATTCTGGGCTGCTTCTGTTTGTCGGGCGAGAAACAAATGGTTAAAACCGTTGTGCAGCGTAATTACTTTTTCCGACGGCATTCCATTCTTAATCATGCTGTCTCGGACTGTATCTGCAACAGTTACGGAAATCTGAAACAGAGGATTGCGGACAATTTCTGATTCAAATTGCTTGTTTTCATGGTGGTGCTGTTCGTAGATAGCGGGAATTCCGTTTTTAACTGCTGCTTTGACAAAGTTCCAGTCGCGGGTGTGGACAATTTTAGTGGATTTAAGCAGGTGAATCGGTAAATAGTATTTTGATACTATTGTACTGGAACTCGTCCACTTGCTGTCCCAAAAGTCGATCGGCCACGGCATCGGTAAATCTGCTACTTTTAATTTATCTTGAATATTGTAAATTGTGGCAAGTTTGTCATCGGGTTTCCGGGGTTGAAAAGGAAAAAGCAAATCAACTGGATTCACAGCACTCCAGCCTTTGCGGAGGTATACCAAAACTGCTGGATAACCGAGGTTTGCTGCGGCATTGGCAGAGTGTGCAACTTGAACTAAGCTCGCTACATTGGGTTGCGGCAAGATATTTCGGGTAAAAAATACATAATATTTGGACATGGGCATTGGGCATGGGGCATTGGGCATGGGGCATTGGGCATTGGGCATTGGTAATTGTTACAGCATATTCCATGTAGATGTAGATCGCGAGAAACCGGGTTTCTTGAACAGAATCAGTACCAGAGGCGAGAACTGTAAAGAAACCCGGTTTCTGGGGTGTACTTCATAAACCTGGAATACGCTGTATTTGTGCCAACTGCCAACTAACTACTGCCAACTGCCAACTGACAACTGCCAACTACCAACTGCCAACTGCCAACTGCCAACTGCCAACTGCCAACTGACTACTTTTTAACAGCCTGACGCTTAATAGTATTTTCTATAAATTCTAAAGTAGTGAAAATATTAGCAGCCGAGTGAAATGATTCTCTGATTAACTCGTCTCTTTCTTCGGGAGAGTCTACCATTTCATCTACGAGCAATTTGAGGTAAGCTATCATGGGAGTCAGGCGAGTGCGAATTTCGTAAGAACCTCTAATTAGAGCTTCATCGCGAGCGGTTTCTTCGGCAAATTGCACTGAATACAAGCGAGTGTAGTACCCTCCTTTGGCTAGCAATTCTTCGTGGGAACCCATTTCTACTACTTGTCCGCGATCGATCACGGCGATTTTGTGGGCTTTTTGGACTGTGGAGAGGCGGTGGGCGATTACTAAGGTTGTGCGATCGCAGCTCAATTTCTCGATCGCCGCTTGCACGTACCTTTCCGAAACCGTATCCAGCGAACTCGTTGCCTCATCTAAAATTAAGATTTCCGGGTTTTGCAGCAGGGCTCTAGCAATTGAAATTCTCTGACGCTGCCCTCCCGATAAGATCACGCCCCGATCGCCAATTTGAGTATCCAACCCCTCCGGCAATAGTTGGATAAACTCGTAAGCATTCGCCCCCTTCGCCGCTTCCACAATTTCTTCCTCAGTCGCTTGGGGTTTAGCATAAGCAATATTTTCCCGCACTGAAGCATTAAATAAAAACGTATCTTGGCTAACAATACCCATCGCTTGTCTGAGACTTTTCAGCTCAAATTCGCGCAAATCCCTGCCATCTAGCGAGATATGACCTTCAGTAGGATCGTAAAATCTCGGCAGTAAATCTGCCAAAGTTGACTTGCCCGAACCCGAAGTTCCTACCAAAGCCAAAGTAGTACCGTGAGGTAGAAATAAATCAATTCCTTGCAAAACTAAATTTTTGTGGTTAGGATAACTAAAAGATATTTTATTAAAATGAATTCCCGATCGCAAATGAGTGTAAGGCACAGAACCGTTCAGCATAAATGGCTTGTCCTCGCAGCTCAAAAACTCATTAACCACCTCTACACTAGCCGACGTATTAGCAAATTGACTGCGCCCGCTATTCAACTGAGAAATTAAAGGAATTAACCTAAAAAGTACCAATAAGTAGGTTAATAAAATTGTAGAAATAGACTCTATTTCATTAGCAAATATTGTGCGACCTATAAATACAATCAAAATTACAACTATTAAATTAACAACTTCGTTAATGGGGGCGATCGCCGCATAATTTACCTGAGCCTGAAAATCCGCTTGTTCTCGCCTTTGAATTAAATGCTTGATCCGCTGATACTCCCTTTCCTCGTTCCCCGTTGACTTGACCAGCCGAATCCCAGTAATCGTTTCCAACACCCTAACCGAATAATCTTTCGACATTTCAGAAAGCAGGTAGCCAAAATACTTGGAACGGTTAATAATATATTGATTTGCCCAAGCAACTAAGGCCAGCAAAAGTGTAGCTGTCACCGTCAGTTTCCACGAGATAGAAAGTAGCAGACCCACAAACACCAAAACGGTGATTGACGTAGTAAACATTCCGATGGCCGTACCAACTGCACTAGCAGTCCGACCAATCTCTCCGCCCAATCTATTAATTAAATCCCCGACTTTAGTTTTCGAGTAAAAATCTAAATCTACTTCTAACAACAACCGCAAACCTGCTTCTCGCAAATCAAAAGTCAGAGAGCGCGTCAGAGAAGTAGCTACTAAAGTATTGATATAACTCGCAACATTTTTTAAGAAAATTGCCAGCACAACCGCCCCGGTCATCAACATTAAACGCTGATTTTCAGGCATTCCCTCAAAGGGATACATCAAAGTTTTAATTAGAGGTGGAGCACCACGCAGCTCGATAGCGTGATCTAAAAAACTTAAAAGAACTGGTACAATCAGAGTAGTGCTGATACCGTTGAATAAAGCGCCAGAAAAGCCCAGCATCACGGTTAAGAGAATCCTGCCGGGATATCGTCTGGCAAATTTTAGGAGTAGCTTATTGGCAGACATGAAGCATTCCCAGCTAAACAGTACGGCATCTCAAAATCTTCTTTAATAACAGCCAGCTTTTCTTCCTCCATTGAGTAGTTTTAAAATAACATTTACATACCTGCGATTATATCTGAAAGTATCGGTTTCATTGCTTCAATACTATATTCTTTTACACATTTTTCCCGAGCTTTCATTCCTTGTAAATTAGCCACTGTAAAATTTTGAAATATCCATTGAATTTTTTGTGAAATTTGAGCGGGAGAACTCGGATCGACTAAATAACCCGTTCCTCCTAAAATTTCTGGAATATCCCCCACTCGCGTAGACAAAACAGGCTTAGCCATTGCCATGCCATCTGTCAGCTTGAGCGGAAACTGAGCCACGGCTGTGAGAGTTTCTCGCTGAGGAACAACGACAACATGAGCCGCCGCTACAACCGACGGCATCATCTCCACTGGAAACCTTGGCAGTTTAATAATCCAACGCCCCCATTGTTTCACAAGTTTATCATCATAATCATCATAAGGACTCCCGCCGACGATCGCTAATTTTAAATCGGGTTCATTTAACTGTTCGAGGGCCATCAAAACATCCTCAACACCTTTGTGAGGTCGCGGCGCACCGGGGAACATTAAGATTCTATACCCGGACAAGCCGTAACGCTGTCTGCTCAATTCAGGATTGTATTTAGCAGGGTCGAACATTGCAGTATCCTTACCATTAGGCAAATATACACCACCAAAACGCTGTTTTAAAAACTCAGTATCAACGGTGACTGCATCCGCACGGTGAATGAGACCTTCCATCCACTTGAGATAGAGGGGATTATCGGGTTCTCTCAATTGACCATTGTGTTTAAAAATATCTCGATAAAGTTGTTTAAAAGAAGGACGGTATTGCCATTCATCTCCCCCGTACCAGCTCAGTTCCCAGTCGTCTATATCTAAAATTATAAAGTGGCGACTCGCCAGTTTTTTTAGCAGCGATAACCCAAAGCTTGTCGGTTTAGGTTTGACTGCATAAATAATATCCCCATCTATTTTTTTCCAAAGTTTTTGAGCATCCATCAAAAACCCCGGATAATTTTGAGCTGGTATCGCACATACGGGGATGTCTCTGGGAGGAGTCGCATACAAGTCCTTGCCAAACTGAAATCCCACTACTTCTACATCACATTTAAGCTCTATCAAGACTTGAGCTAATAAAAAAGCACGAATTGCACCTCCTCCTGACAAATCGCTCACTACTAATGAAACTTTCACTGAGTATTTTGTTTAAAACATTTGTTTAATTTTCCTGCTTAATCGAGCTTTTGTCAAGGCGAGCGGGACTTGCGCGCTCGCCTTGCAAAGCAACCGGGTTTTTAACCAGGGCAAAGGGCAGCAACGCGTCTTTTGGTAAAAATCAACCAGTAATGCACCCAAAACTGTTATTCAAGCCAGCAATAATTCTTATAGGTAAATTTTCGGATATGTTGAGGCTAATTTTTTTTTAGTGTGGGCTGAATTTTGTTGCTTTTGATGCAGTTGGCCAACAAACTTTAATTATTTTAAACGCCAGGGATTGTTAAGTTGATTTGGTAAAAATATTTGAGCCGTGCGATCGACTATTCTAGTAAAGAGCGATCGCGTCACGTTCTTCGCGTACTGAGGGCGGTAAGGATAAGTGCAGTGCATTACTTTAATCGGTTTGTCGATCGTATAAACATCTTTCCACTTATCTAAGTAGTTGTAAACCGGGGACAAAGTTGTCATTTTCGGTTTCACCGATTCCACAGCCGCAGCAAAAGCGCCTTGGTCTTTCAATAGTAGCACATTTTGATGCGCCACTACCAGGTCGAAATATTTCTTAAAGTTTATAAACAATTCCTGAGTTTTACTGCTTTTCGTAAAAGCGATAAATCCGCCATTGTATTGAATGCTATTTTCATTTAGCGGCAACCCGACAGACTGCAAAGTTGACAGAATATCCTGCTTGACTCTTAATAAATTTGCCGCTTTAGCAATGGCAGGCTGCACATCTTCCGTCACCAACAAATCCACCCCATCAAGAAAATCAAACACCTCATCTATTGGCGACAACAAACAAATATCACAATCCAGATAAATAGTTTTCTCAAACAGAGATTCCCCGTACAAAGCCAGCTTAGCTAGCCGCGACGCCAAAACAGGATTTTCATTAGAGGGTGCAGGTTTCAATATGACATTTCCGAACACCTGAAGTAAAGGATATAAAAATTGAGGAACTCTATCTATTAAAATAATAATGGGTTCCCGGTGAAACTTCCTAACAGACGCCAGAAAATGAACGCAATCCTGGAAAGAGTAAAGACCAGTTAAAATAGTGATAAATCCCTTGACTGCTAATTTATGTGAATTCATTGATTTACTTATTAATTTACTTATAGCGGTTCTCAAGCGTGGTGAGGTATGCCCTATGCCCACGGAGGCCTATGCCCTATGCCCCATGCACGTCGGATACCTCATGTTACTGAGAAATGCTATATTTCCCTCAGTGTGTCCACTCCCAAAAGCTCTCACTCCAGTCATCTCGACCGTGAAAAATTCCTTGCCATTCATAAAAATGTACAAAATCTTTCAGGTTAATTGTTTTATTGACATCGCGGATCATATAAAGAGGTTGATCTCCATAAAAAGAAGCCCACATAGTATAACTGCTAGGCGGCCCGACAACATAGTCGCACTCAGCCAAAGCATACATATCTTCAATTAAATGACCGCTGCCAAATCCACAGTTAAAATCCTCAAATAAACTCGGATTTTGCGAAATATTAGAACAAATCACAAACTTGATTGTTTTTCCTTCAAATAGCCTTACCACAGAATTCATGACTTCTAAATATTGCTCAGTTGTGTAAAAGTATCTCCCCTTTTGATGCTGAACATAATCCCCTTGGCGGATGTGAATTCCGACGAGCATATCAGAGTTATTTTTTAAATTCAATATCAAACGATCTACATTGATTCTATATCGCTCTAATGGTGCAAAGTATGCTCTAATCGGGTCGGCGTACTTGTGTAAATAGGGGATATCTTCTACAAACCAGCCATCTCGAAATAGCCAGCCTTGAAAAAAAACAATTGAACCCTGCTTGATTTGTTCGATCTCCTGATATTTGAGCCAACTAAAAGGTTGTTTTCGGGTTATTTCTTGCGTTTTTAATATTTTTTGGTTGCTTAAATACTTAATAAAATTATAATATTTCCTTCTGACCAACTTGTTGCCTGCTGCGGTAAAATATGGAGGAGGATAACAACACAAAAAATCCCCTGCGGTTCCCACAAAGAATTCTGCATATTCGTCAAAAGCAGGATTGAGAACAGTCAAATTATGCTCGATCGCCCAAGCGATGAAATTAGCAAAAAGCAGCAGTCGGTTGCCGAGTTGTCCCGATTTAGCAGATATTATTAGCATATTGTATTTTGGGGGCGGGCGGGACGCCCAACCCCTACTCCCCACAAGAATTCAATCAAACTTTGCTGTAATGGTAAGGTGCGCTGCACCTTACAGACTAAGAGTTGTGGCGTTTTTGGTGCCACTGCCAAGCATGGGAGATAATGTTCTTAATGTCGGGATATTCAGGAGACCAGCCCAAGGTTTTGATGGCTTTCTCGCTGCTGCCAACCAAAGCAGGTGGGTCTCCCGGACGCCGCACGAAACCGCCTTAATCTCTTTTCCCGTCACTTGACGAGCCGTTTCTATCACCTCTTTCACCGAAAACGCGCCGCCATTGCCCAAATTAAAGAAATCAGATTTGCCACCATTTAGCAAATATTCTAATCCTAAAATGTGAGCAGATGCCAAATCGTTAACGTGAATGTAATCCCGAATGCAAGTACCGTCAGGAGTCTCGTAATCCGTGCCAAAAATCGCGATCGAATCTCGTTTACCCAAAGCCGCGAACAACACCAGTGGGATCAGGTGAGTTTCTGGATTGCGATCCTCTCCTAACAACCCGTTAGGGTCAGCCTCAGCCGCGTTAAAATAGCGGAAACAAACAGACTTGAAATCGTAGGCAGGGTCAAAATCCGACAAAATCCATTCTACCATTAACTTAGTAGCACCGTAGGGATTGATCGGATTTTGCGGGTTGTCTTCTGTGAGCGGAATTTTCTACGGTACACCGTAAGTCGCGCCAAGGGATTGTTAAGTTGATTTGGTAAAAATATTTTAGCCGTGCGATCGACTATTCTAGTAAAGAGCGATCGCGTCACGTTCTTCGCGTACTGAGGGCGGTAAGGATAAGTGCAGTGCATTACTTTAATCGGTTTGTCGATCGTATAAACATCTTTCCACTTATCCAAGTAGTTGTAAACCGGGGACAAAGTTGTCATTTTCGGTTTCACCGATTCCACAGCCGCTGCAAAAGCGCCCTAGTCTTTCACTATTAGCACATTTTGATGCGCCACTACCATCTCGAAATATTTCTTAAAGTTTGTAAACAATTCCTGAGTTTTACTGCTTTTCGTAAAAGCGATAAATCCGCCATTGTATTGAATGCTATTTTCATTTAGGATCGTCAATTATAGGACTTACGCATTGACAAAAAATATCATCTATGTATTCTAGACAATGCCATGACTGAATCGGTTTGCCAAAATAT
>NZ_JAUBPT010000359.1:0-1319 GCF_036700905.1 Microcoleus sp. S13_C3
CCCCCCTTTCAGGGGTAGGTTTTTAATGATGACACCGGATTGGATAGTATAGAAACAGTGAGTTTTACACAGCTCCGGAGCTATTCTCAACCTGAGCAAACCCTATGAGTACGCCAAAGAGTTTAAAAAATTGGATAGGATTTGTCGCGGGGAAACTCCCTCATTTGAGCAAGCCGCAAGCCAGAGTTTTAGCTATGTGGAGCTTTGGTATGGCAATGGTGCAGTCTTGTGGCCTAACCACTGTCGCCACTTTTTTGGCGAATCTGTTAGAGACAAAAGAGAACACCATGCGGCAGCGATTGAGAGAATGGTATTGGGGAAAAAAAGATAAAACGGGAAAATGTCGCCAAGAATTGGACGTTACACAAAGCTTTGTCCCGCTGTTGCAGTGGATTTTAAGCCTGTGGCAAGACACTGAGAATAAGCAGCTTTTCTTGGCGATGGATGCCACCACTTTGGGGCAACGCTTCACAGTCTTAGCAATCAGTGTTTTGTATCGAGGTTGTGCGATTCCAGTGGGCTGGAAAATTGTTGAAGCTACTGCCAAAGGAGCTTGGCAGCCTTACTGGCTGCAATTATTTGATGTTTTCATGGGTTGTATCCCCTCAGATTGGAAGGTCATTGTAGCGGCTGACCGAGGACTCTATGCTGACTGGTTGTACGACAAAATTGTCGAACTAGAATGGCATCCTTATTTACGAGTTAATCTAGGCGGTCAATTTCGTCCCGAGGGCCAGTCGGATTTTCGCCCTTTGAAGACAGCCGTTTCAGAGCCGGGAAGTCTGCCTTGGTGTGGCCGGGTGACTTGTTTCAAAAACAAGCCAATTAAATGTACTTTAATCGCCCGTTGGGATGTCGGCTATGCTGACCCTTGGTTAATTGTGACGGATTTGTCTCCTGAGATGGCTACAAGTTGTTGGTATGGAATGCGAGCTTGGATTGAGTGTGGTTTTAAAGATACTAAACGCGGGGGTTGGCAATGGCATCAGACCAAAATGACTGACCCAGCTCGCGCTGAGCGGCTGTGGTTAGCGATTGCTGTAGCGACTCTCTGGTTAGTGAGTGTTGGGGGTGAAGTTGACAGCAATTTGCCTAAAAATGATTTGCAGTCTTTGTCGCCTCACCATGTAGCTAGATTGCGAACCACCACGTCAAAAACTTCCCCCCGTCTTTTAAGTTGCTTCCGGCGCGGTTTTTTAGCGATTTTAGTAGCTTTGCTGTTGGGCAAACCTTTACCGATTGGTAGCTTTATTCCTGAACCTTGGCCAAGCCGTTCTCACTTTTCTACGGCTTAAATTTTAAAAACCTACCCCTGAAAG
>NZ_JAUBPT010000056.1:0-47110 GCF_036700905.1 Microcoleus sp. S13_C3
TCTATCCTTGCTCTTCGCTGTGCTTATCTCAACGGTCAACTTTCAATTTGATGTATTTGCCAAACTGAGATGCACCCAATGACAAATTTAGCTTTGAGGCAGGGGTTTAAACCCCTGCCAAATTACTGTCAAATCGAGATTTTCGCCTGCTTTCCACCTTCCGATTACAGCCTCGGATCGACAGGTTCGCTCTCCATCGCTAAAACTCCGAAAACGCACTCGTGAACTTGTCTCAAAGGATCACCCGCAACAAATCTCTCCAATGCTTCTACACCGAGAGCAAACTCTCGCAACGCCAAAGAACGCTTGCCGGAAAGTCCGCGCGATCGCAATTTTTCTAAATGTTCCGGCAAAGAATATTCCAGACCATAAATAATCCGCAAATACTCTTTTCCGCGACATTTTACCGCAGGCTGTACGAGTCCTTTGCTATTTTTCACAATAAAATCCATTGGTTTAACAACCATTCCTTCGCCTCCCGCCGCCGTCAGTTTTTCCCACCATTGAATCCCTGCGGATCTGCTATCAAAATCGGCAATTTCAACTACTTTGTATTCAGTAGCTAACAGGAATTCCGGGTCAGCTTGACAAATTTGTGAAATCTGTTCCATGTGCCAACAGTGATTTTTGTCAGTGTGAACAGTTCCCTCGGTTGCCAAGATGTGGAAAGGTGCTAATTTGAGGTCTGAGAGCGATTTCACTGGCCAGCAGTAGCGCTGGTAGGCACGAACATAGCGATCGGCTAGTTCGGCTCGTTCTTGGTAGCTGGTTAGCAAAGAATTAATTTCAACTCCCCGTTGCTTGGCCTGTTCTAAGTTCTTAATCGCCTCCGCAAACCCGTGACGAGATGCTGTTCCCACGGCGGCGTATTGCTCTTTCAATAAACCTTGAGCTTTGGCTGACCAAGGCATTAATTCGCAGTCCAAACACACCCAATCGGTTTGAAATTTCTCCCAAAAATTGCTCGCAGTCAGAGCGACATTTACCCGCGCTAAAAATTCTCTTTCTAAGGTAGAATTATCGAAAAAATGCCGTCCCGTGCGGGTGTAGCAAATGCCCATACTCTCGCTGAGAATGCCAAAGCGGCGTAAAGCTGCCGGTGCGTCGCGGCAAACAATCGCAACTGCACGGGAACCCATGTGCTTTTCTTCGCACACAACTGTCGATATGCCCTGCTGTTGGTAGTAGCTAAATGCTTCGGCTGGATGTTCTAAAAGTCCTGGTTCGTTGGAGGTAGCAGCGGGAGACATTGTGGGCGGCAAATAAATCAGCCATTTGGGATTGGCGGCAAACCGACTCATTATTTCTAGGGCTGCGATCGCATTTTCTTCTTTAATCGTAATGTTACTTTGCAGGCGAGTGGAAATAATGCGTTTTCCGAGTACGTCGCTAATGTCGAGTACGTCATCAAACTGCTGTTGGGCGGTGATATTCACTGCCGCCAAACCGCTATTGATAACGGGTGAATTTATGTCTCTATTGTTAAGTGGAGTTGGGCTGTCTTGAAAGAGGATGGGTTTGGCAGGTTCGCAGTAAATTCTAGCAGCAGGAACGCTGACAAATTCTCTTTCGGGATACCGCAAAGCTGTTAGTTTGCCCCCGAAAACGCAGCCAGTGTCAATATCAACAGTATTGTTCAACCATTCTGTTTCTGGAACGGGGGTGTGTCCGTAAACAACCGCTGCCTGACCTCGATATTCGGCGGCCCAATTGTAGCGGACTGGCAAGCCGAATTCATCGATTTCGCCAGTTGTTTCTCCGTACAAGGCGAAATCTCGAATGCGGCGCGATGCGCGTCCCTGAAATTCAGCTTTCATCCCCGCGTGGGCGACGACTAATTTTCCGCCATCGAGGACGTAATGGCCAATCAAACTATCTAAAAATTGGCGAATTTCTCGTACTGCTGATTCGCGCAATTCATCCGGTAAAGTGGCAATTTCTGCTAAGGTTTGTTCGAGTCCGTGGTTAATTTTGACATTTTTGCCGTTGAGTTTTCGCAGCAGTTTGATGTCGTGATTTCCAGGTACGCACAAAGCTGTTTCTGCCAGTACCATGTTTCGCACGAGTTTGAGGGTGTCGAGAATGCGCGGGCCCCGATCGACCAAATCGCCCAAAAACACGGCTTTACGCCCTTCTGGGTGCGCGTAGGTGGGAAAATTCCCCAAATCGGATTCGCTGGATTTTTCGATAATTTGATAGCCCAAATGTTGCAGCAATTGTTCCAATTCGTCGCAGCATCCGTGAACATCACCGATGATGTCAAAAGGGCCGCAGTCACCTTTGCGATTGTTCCATAGCGGTTGTCTCTCGACTTCCACCGCGTCGATTTCCTCTGGAGAACGGAGGACGTAAACGTAGCGAAATCCTTCCCTATCTAGAGATTTGAGCGATCGCTTTAAATTCTGAACGTGGCGGCGAATTACATGATTTCCGAAATTGCGGTTTGGGCGTTGTTGATTGCGATCGCCACACAATTTTTCTGGTAAATCTAGCACAATAGCAACCAAAAAGCAATGGTATTTTCGGGCTAATTCCAACAAAGATTTGCGGCTTTCCGGCTGAACGTTGGTGGCATCAATCACAGTTAGCTTACCTGCGGCCAGACGTTTAGCAGCGATTAAATGCAATACTTCAAAAGCATCAGCGGTGGCCGCTTGATTGTTTTCGTCGTCGGAAACCAGACCGCGGCAGTAATCCGAGGAAATGATTTCTGTAGGTAGGAAATGCTGCCGCGCAAAGGTGGATTTGCCGGAACCGGATGCACCGATGAGAACGACTAAAGATAGTTCGGGAATCGTGATTTTCATTGTTTAATAATATAGATTTTTTACTCGTTACCAGGCTCTGCCTGGTAACGCAGATCCAGAGGCTCTGCCTCTAATTCTCATCGAACCTCGCGAGGCAGAGCCTCTGGGCATCGGTTCCCAGGTACAGCCGGGGAACCAGTGAAAATTGTAATTTTCATTTAATAATATTATTCAGCAAACATTTGTACCAAACTATCTAAAACTGCTTTTTGTTCGTCAGCGCTGATTTTATTGCCACTCAAGCTCCTCCCACTCCGTAGTGATGACATCATCAAGAAGGACATCATCATGTTGCTCTGCCATTTTTGCGAACGCTTCCTCCCAGCCGACACGCGGTTTTAGGGCTGCACGAATGACGATCCGATCGCCGTGAACTTCGATTTCTACTGCTTCGCTAATACCAATTTGATCTAACAAAGATTTGGGAATGCGAATGCCCTGAGAATTGTCAATTTCAACGATCTGGGTTTGAATAGATTTACTCATAGCTGAAGCCTGCTGTTTTCCAAGTTTAACTATATTGTAAGCACAAACAGAATGTCGGTATTATTTTCACTGGGCGAATATTGCCATTTGCGTAGGCGAACCTACTTCTAAATCTTCGGTTCCCACACAACGAAACTCTACCCCACAGCCAAACCGTTCGGCAACCCCTTTCGCCCAAGTTTGAAATTCTGCCCTTGTCCACTCAAAGCGGTGATCCCGGTGGCGAAATTTACCCGCAGGCAAGTTTTCAAAGCGAACATTATATTCAATATTTGGAGTTGTGACGATCGCACTTTTCGGCCGGATAAATTCAAACAAAACCCGCTCAAAAGCAGCTAACCGTTCTAAATCCAGATGTTCGATCACTTCAATTACCGTCGCCGCATCAAAACCAGTCAAGCGGCTGTCCCGATAAATCAGCGAACTTTGAATTAGTTGAATGCGAGATTGCTGTGCGGGAGACAATCGATCGATTTGCAAACGTTCCCTGGCAATTTCCAAAGCCCGAAAGGACACATCGACGCCTGTAATTTGTTCGATCGAGCTTTCTTTCAAAAGCAGTTTCAGCAGTTTTCCCTCACCGCAGCCCAAATCTACAACTCGCTTAGCACCTCTTTGCTTTAAAACCTCCGTCACAGCTTCCAAACGCTCTTGATTCAAGCTAATTCGCTGTTCTAAAACTTCCTCTTCTTGCTGATGAGAAACTTCGAGATACTCAGGGTCAATATTATCTTCTTCTGCTAACTGTGCCACAGCAATTCGCGTCAGACGGCGCTGGCGTTTCAGATAGCGGTTGGCAATTTGTTCGCGGGCGGGATGCGCGTTCAACCAACCTTCGCCGTGATGCAATAACTTCTCGATTTCATCATCGCCCACCCAATAATGTTTGTCGTCATCCAACACAGGAATTAGCACGTAAAGATGGCTTAACAAATCCGCCAAACGAACTGTATTTTGCAGTTCCACAGAAAAGTAAGGACTCGCGCCCCAGTCGGGAAATTGCTCGTCAAGAATCAGGGGTTTTGCTGCGACTTGATAGCCAAGCGGCTCAAACATTTGCCGCAGGAACTTCTCGCCACCGCGACAGGGCAAAACCGACAGATTAACTGTCAAAGGAATAGCTGTTTCTGCGAGTTCTGGGCGGTCTTTGCAGCGACCGGATAGAGCTGTACTAAAGACTTTAGCGAGGGCAACAGACAGAAAAGAAGAGGCAACGTAGGGGCGATCGTTCACGTATTGTTCGAGGGGGCGATCGCCCGATTTCGACTTGCCCCGCACCAAAGCAACCGGATCGACATCTAACAGTAAAGCCGCCGTGCACCTTTCTGCATTTGCCTCTGGATAAAACACGCTGGCTTGCCCGAAAGTCATCGGAAAGGATTGATGGCGATCGGGATGTTTGTGCAGCAAATAACCCAAATCTGTAGCAGGTACGCGAGTTGTAGAAATGGTTAATAACATAATATTAGGAATTGGGCATCGGGAATCGGGCATTGGGCATTGGGCATTGGGCATCGGGCATTGGACATCGGGCATTGGGCATCGGGCATTGGGCATCGGGCATTGGGCATCGGGCATTGGGCATCGGGCATTGGGCATTGGGCATCGGGCATCGGGCATTGGGCATTGGGCATTGGTAGTTCCTCACAAATAACAAATAACAAATAACTACTCACTGTCGATAATTAATCCGTGTATCCGTGTCAAAATCCGTGTCGTGCCTTCCTTCTTTTCACTGAAATTTCTGTTTTTCCACACTGCCCAAATCCAACTTAGCCCGCAACTCTTCCTTAATCCGATTTAAAATAGAATCCTCATCCAAAGAAGACAAAATCTTGCTCACAACAGCCTTTGGCCCATCATCTCCCCAAGAAGCACCATTAGCCAAATAAGCCTTAGTAACTTGACCAATACCATAGGAAGAAACCCCCGCGATCGCAGCTTGCGTCACAGCCACAGACAAATAAGGCCCTAAAGCCAAACCCCCCGTCGCCGGCGTCGCCAAACCCAACAATCCTTTCAAAGAACTCAAACCAAAATTAGCCAACAATTCACCCGCAGTAATTCCCCCCATACTAATCGCAATCTTTTGCAGCAATTCCACCGCCCCCGCTTCCGTCATCGCAATGCCGTAAACTTTAGATAAAGTTAATATCATCACCACATCAATTACCGCACCGCTAAGAATATCAACTACAGTAATTGGATTAAGTGCGATCGCCACCGATTTCGTCATTACCGCGTTCCAGATAATTCGATTAGCCGCGTTATCTCGAATTTCCATTTTTCGCTGCACCAACTGCTCGTTAATATCCCCCGCACAGAGCATCGTATTCAGCGCGACCAAAGATTTGCCTTCTCGGTCTAAAATCTCCAAAATCTTTAATTTTAAATCTTGCACTTGTGGCAAACTGCGAGTCATTTGCACGCCCATACTTCCGTCGGGACGGCGCACCGCCCTCGCCGTCAAAGGGGAAGCCGCCGCCATCACAATTTCATCGGGAGACAACAATTCTCTCACGCGCTCGTCTCGAATTTTATGATAAATTGCCAGCCTGTCTGCATCAGGATACTGGTCAATTTTATTAAATACTAATAACATCGGTTTTCCGGCTTCCCGCAACTGCGAAAGTGCTGCGTATTCCACCTTTGTAATGTCGCCAGCCACCACAAACAAAATCAAATCTGCTTGTTGAGCAACGCGGCGGGCTAAAAGTTCGCGAGTTTCGCCGTCAACTTCATCTATTCCCGGAGTGTCGATTAATTCTACTTGCGACAAACGGTAAATAACTGGCGAAAGTCTATCGGGCAAATTCTCATCAATTCCCTCTCCGACATCCCACTGGCCAATAGTCGTCGTGCGAGTCACCCCGTGAGTCGGGCCAGTTTCAAACACATTTTGACCTAGCAGCGCGTTCAAAACCGAAGATTTTCCCCTTCCCACCATCCCAAACACAGCTATTTGCACGCAAGCGCGCTCTAGCTTGTCGAGCATTTTCTCCAAGCCGCCAATTTCCGGTTCCAGTCCAGTTCGCTCTTGAACTGTCAAGTCGAGATTTTCTACTATATCTCGCAGAGCATCTTTAGCGTGGCGCAGGTTGAGTTCTGCCTGAATGTCTGCGAAGCTTAAAATTGTGTCATCTAATTCTCGATCGACATTTGAAAAATCCGAGGCTTCAGTCATTGTTCCCTTATTTTATAGTTCTGTTTTGTTTAAAGTTTCAGCCAATACAATGCTATTCTAGCTTTCTCTGTCTGCTTTGTACAGATATCTCAAATCTCTCTCTGTGAACTCTGTGTACTCTGTGGTTAAAGAATTCCGAACCAATCTTATTTTTTTTAAAGGATCTATGACTAAATTAATCAAAATAGCCAGTTATCCATTTTTTTTCCGAATCCCAATTTTCCTGTTAGCTTTATTATCAATCTGGTTGCCCCTAGCAGCACCAATTTACTTGTTAGTTAAAGATAGCAACCTTGCAACTATTCTCACTATGGCGCTGTTGTTTACAGAGTTTCTCTTTTTGGTGCGGATCTGGGGAAAAAAGGTTTACGGACAAACCCAATTACTCAAAAGTTACGGTTTAATCAATACGCGAAAAAACGGTTTTGAGCTTTTAATTGGATTGGCGATCGGGCTTTTGCTCACTTTCAGCTTATTTGTGGTGCAAGGGCTGTTCGGTTTGGTCGCGTGGCAAAATTCTGATAATTTGCCGAGAATCATCGCAGAAGGGCTGTTAAGCGCCCTTGGAGTCGGTTTTGCCGAGGAGTTGGTATTCCGTGGTTGGTTGCTGGACGAGTTGCAGCGGGATTACAATTATAGAATATCTCTGTGGGCGAATAGCCTGGTGTTTGCCCTATCTCATTTTATCAAACCTGTCGCGGCCATGCTGCAGAGTTGGCCGCAGTTTCCGGGGTTGTTGTTGCTGGGTTTGATTCTGGTTTGGGGAAAAAGCTCGCGCCAAAATCGCCTCGGTTTGTCGATCGGGCTCCATGCAGGTTTAGTCTGGGGATATTACATGATTAACATCGGGCAGTTAGTGCGATATTCGGCATCTGTTCCCGACTGGGTGACAGGAGTTAACGGCAATCCGCTAGCTGGTGCGATCGGGCTCTTGTTTTTGAGTGTTTTGGCTGTGGGAATGCGAAAATCAGCCAGTAGTCAGTAGTCAGTTGTCCGTTGACTGTTGTCCGTTGACTGTTGTCATTTTATCAATGACCAATTACCCATTCCCAATGCCCAATTCCCAATTCCCAATTACCTATGAAAGTCACGATTTTTGCCGCAGCTATACTGCTAATTAGTGCCAGCTTTTCTGATCCCGCCAATGCACAAAATACCCAACCACTCAAGCCAAATACTTCTTTAGTTCAAATGCAGACAACGCCAGAACAAATCCTCAATGCTTGCGTGCATAATCCGGGGGAAACCCTGCCAAATCCTTTTACCGATGTACCTTCCAATCACTGGGCTTACAAAGCTGTTTTGACAATGTATTATTGCGGGCCTTACCGAGAAGGGATGAACCCTGCTTTAATTAAAGAATCACTGGAATCGGGACCTCCTACTAGAGAAAGTTTGCCTTCCCGATCGCCCTTTCCCAATTTCCCATTACAGCCATTTCCCGTGATTAATTAAAGAATTACTGGAAGCGGGATATCCTACTAAAGGAAGTTTTTATTCCCGATTACCTTTTCCCCATTTCCCATTACCAAGATTTTAAAACTCAGCCCGAACCGTAAACGAATAATCGCCACCTGGTTCTAATTGATAATCCCATTTTTCCAGAAAGCGGTGCAGCGGTTCCTGAATCAATGCCCTACCCTGAGAAGGCTCAAGAATCAGTGTTTTTTCTGACGTGAAACGCCACTGAAACTGCCACTCAAAATTGCCGGCAGTCACTTCACCCTCAATCGTGCCTTTTTGCCAAGATTGGCCAGTAACCCGGACATATGCAGTTGTTTCAGGCAAACGTCTCGAACTCACCTTTTTGTTTCCGCGTTTGTTTCTGCAATTGTGCGACTATTGTAAAGGCTCATGGCTTTTTCTACTCCTTGGTGCAGACTTAGTTCCACAGCTTCTACAACCAGTTTAAGCACTTTCTCTACTAACTGACTTTCCTCTGAGGAAAATTTTCCTAACACGAAGGAAATGGTATCTTTCTCATTTTTAGCAGCATCGTTTTGAGGTTTGCCGATGCCAATCCGCAAGCGGGGAAATTTGTCTGTGCCCAAATGAGAAATTGTCGATTTCATGCCGTTGTGCCCGCCGGCAGAACCGGCAAGCCGCATTCTCAATTTCCCGATCGGCAAATCCATATCATCGTATACTATTAATACCGACTCCGCAGGTATTTTGTACCAATCCGTCGCCGCCCGAATCGCTTGACCCGACAGATTCATGTAAGTAAGCGGTTTCAGCAAGCGGATTTTCTGTCCCCGCGGCCGGTTTCCCTCGCCAAATATGCCTTGAAATTTGCGATTTTCCGACAGCGAAATCTGCCAAGATTTAGCCAAGGCATCTACAGCATTAAAGCCGATGTTGTGTCGGGTGCGATCGTATTTAGGTTCTGGATTTCCCAACCCAACTATTAGCTGGGGAATCACTAACTCCGCTGGTGTTTCCGACTTATGAGTGTTGTTCATTTAAATGTCTGCGCTATCTTCCTTGGGAGTAGCCGCCGTGAGTTTTTCTGTTGCCGGTTTGCTGCTAGTTGCTACTGCTTCTTCTAACTGCTTGGCTTCCCGCGTGAATTCCGACTCAAAATCCCGCGAAGCGTCTTGAAAGCCCCGAATTGCCTTCCCCATACTCCGGCCGATTTCAGGTAATTTTTTCGGGCCAAATACCAATAGGGCGATCGTAAAAATAACTGCCATTTCCGGCAAACCTATGCCAAAAATATTCATGGTTTTTCTCCTGCAATTTGTTTAGTTACTTCTTGTTTATTTATGGCTAAAGTAATCGGAAAGGGTAAGGAAAAACGGGAAAACTTAGCTTTTACCCTTTCTCCTCAACCCTCAGCTTTTACTTTTAGCCTTACTGTTTTGCGATCAATTTTTAGCGGCCGAGACTCGACCAATCCATATCCACACTCTCCAGAATCAGCGAAGAGTTGTAGATTTGCAAAATAATCAACAAGAACACGAAAAACAGTCCAATGAACACGCTCATCAATAGCGTGGTTCCCCAGCCGGGGGCTACCTTGCCGTATTCCGAGTTAAGGGGTTTGAGTATATCTCCTAACCAAGTCCGTTGTGCCATAAGTCACCTGCAATGAATCTCTACAGAAAAGTTTGACATATTTCTACCGCTAATTGCGATCGCAATTTCTCAGAAATGCCACCGGGGGACTCGGAAAACGGGGAGTGGGGGTTGGCTGCCATACCGTACAGCGCCTAAAATCAGAAAAAATTCTCGGTAAGTGGGAAGCGAGCGAGACTTTAGTCCTGAGAGGAAAAGGGCGCGGCGATTTCAATCGCCTTGAATCCCCTTTCGGGGTCGGAGAGGGAATTTAATGCAACCTCTCCGATTTATTGGGGTATGGTTGCCCCAATCTCCCATTTCTGGGGTAAAGTTAGCCTCGTCAATGTTATAAAGGCTTGTTAGGCCGGCAGCACTGTCTCAGTGACTTTAAGACTGTTTAACTACCAGCGACAGAGCAGGGGACTGGCTTCGCATCCCAGGGTGTCGTGACCTAAATAACGTAGCCAGTTAAGGCTTAGACTGGTCAGCATAGCTTGCTTAATTTCTCTTACAAGCTCAGAGGTTTTAACCCTGAGTTACTGACTAGACTTTCAGACGGATTGTTATTTTTTGTAATATTATAGAGTGGAGCACTCATAATCGATCAAAAATATGGAACCCGCAGCAGTTCTCGGCATTTCTCTCGGTGTGTGTCTGGTGGCTATCACCGGATTCTCGATCTACACGGCTTTCGGCCCTCCCGCTAAGGAATTGAGAGATCCTTTTGAAGAACACGAAGACTAAAGAAGGAAGTTCGGCAACGGATTTTGTAACGGATGTAACGGATGTCAGGAAGAAGGAAGAAGGAAGAAGGAATAGAAAGAAACTATGCCCCATGCCCCATGCCCAATTCCCCATTCCCCTCTCCCTCTCTCCTTGGTAGATATTCTTCTAGGGGTGGGAAGGGAGTGATGCTGTGGGGCGATCGCCGGTCGCCTACTCGTCAATGGTATATTTTTCATAAATACAGTAAATCTCTATTCCATTTAAGCTAAAAATTATTAGGTGTCAGGCTAAAGCATCATGGGGAACACATTTGGGCATTTATTTCGGATCTCGACATTTGGGGAATCTCACGGCGGCGGTGTGGGAGTAGTAATTGATGGTTGCCCGCCCCTGGTGTCGATCGACGCATCGGAAATTCAAGCCGAACTCGATCGCCGCCGCCCTGGCCAAAGCAAAATTACTACGCCCCGCAAAGAAGCAGATACCTGCGAAATTCTGTCGGGGGTGTTTGAAGGCAAAACTTTGGGAACGCCGATCGCAATTTTAGTCCGCAATCAAAATACTCGCCCCCAAGACTACGCAGAAATGGCGACAACCTACCGCCCTTCTCACGCTGATGCTACCTACGACGCAAAATACGGAATTCGTAACTGGGAAGGCGGAGGCAGAAGTTCGGCGAGGGAAACTATAGGTAGAGTAGCAGCAGGGGCGATCGCTAAAAAAATTCTCAAACAAGCAGCAGGAGTCGAAATAGTCGGCTACGTCAAACGCATCAAAGACTTAGAATGTGTCGCCGACCCGGACACTGTTACCTTAGAACAAGTAGAAAGCAACATCGTCCGCTGTCCAGATGCTGAATCTGCCGAAAGAATGATTGAACTGATCGAAAAAGTTCGCGACAGTGGAGATTCGATCGGCGGTGTAGTCGAATGCGTCGCCCGCAATGTACCCAAAGGGCTGGGAATGCCCGTATTCGACAAACTCGAAGCCGACTTGGCCAAAGCCATCATGTCCTTGCCCGCCAGCAAAGGCTTTGAAATTGGTTCGGGGTTTGCCGGGACTCTGCTCAAGGGCAGCGAACATAATGATGAATACTATACTGATGATAAGGGTGTAATTCGTACAGTGACGAATCGCTCTGGCGGAATTCAGGGTGGCATTGCTAACGGCGAAAATATCATTTTGCGGGCGGCATTCAAGCCGACTGCGACAATTCGCCAGCAGCAGCGCACAGTTACCCGAGAAGGCGAAGAAACGCTGCTGGCTGCCAAGGGACGGCATGACCCTTGTGTTTTGCCAAGAGCTGTGCCAATGGTGGAAGCGATGGTAGCTTTAGTGTTGTGCGATCATCTGCTGCGCCATCACGGACAATGTGGAACCTTAAAGCCTGAATTTTAAAATGGAAATCAGCTTGTCCTCTGTAGCGGCAACTCCCCTTGATTGCCCTCAACCCTCCGAATCAATAAAAGGTATAGATGATTTTGTAGTACAGTTCTGGGGCGTGCGGGGCAGTGTTCCGACACCCGGACAGGAAACTGTTCGCTACGGCGGCAATACTTCTTGTTTGGAAATGCGAGTCGCTGGCAAACGCTTGATTTTTGACGGCGGAACAGGCTTGCGGATGCTGGGAGACCAGTTGGTGCAAGAAATGCCTGTGCAAGCTTATATGTTTTTTACTCACTATCACTGGGATCACATTCAAGGGTTCCCGCTGTTCGCCCCAGCTTTTATCCGCGGCAATAGCTTTGATATTTACGGGGCGACTCCGCCGGATGGAGATTGCATGAAAAGGCACTTCGTAGAACGGGTGCTCCACTCGAATTCGCCGATACCGCTGATGGGTTTGCAGGCAGATTTGAATTTCTACGAACTCAATCACAACCAGACGATGATGCTGGACGATATTGAGATTAGGACGGGATCTCTGAATCACCCCAATACTGCTATGGGATATCGGGTGACTTGGCAGGGACGATCTGTTGTTTACTGTTCGGATACTGAACATTTTCCCGATCGGCTAGATGAGAATGTCTACAATTTAGCCCTCGACGCTGATGTGCTGATTTACGATGCGATGTACACAGACGAGGAATATCACAACCCCAAGTCTCCGAAGGTGGGTTGGGGACACTCGACTTGGCAGGAAGCGGTGAGAATGGCTAAGGAGGCGCGGGTGAAACGAGTGGTGATTTTTCACCACGATCCGGCTCATACAGACGATTTTCTCGATCGCATCGCCGAAGATGTGCAAATCGCTTTTCCGAAGGCTGTCATGGCCCGCGAGGGTCTTATTTTGCCGATCGGCTTCTGAACATTTGCCCTTGTGAGCTCGATCGAACCATCAACCGATCGAACCATAATTGTTATGTGAATATGTGGATCGGGTCTCGCGCCCCGATCCACAATTTTTTTTAATATGCAGCAAACTCTTAACTGCATGGTATAATTCTTGCTTGTTAAGTTTTTAGGCACAGTATTTAAGGTTTTTTTTATTCTTCAACCGCGTCCGCAAGACGCCAAGACGTAAGATAATTGGAGGATTGCCAAGGGTGAAAAGGAGACAGTTTTGAATGTCAACAAACACGGGGAGGCGAGGCTATCGCACGCCTGAGTGCTAGTCTGAGGCCAGTAGACTTCCAGAAGCCTTGTTACAGATTAATTATTAAGGACAAAAACTGAAGTTATAGCTCGGATCAAATAAAAGCGCGATCGGTTTTTTGGACTCATGAATATTGACAACTCTCAAAAGCTAATAGCTTTTAGGTACAAACTGAGAAAATTTTCAGCAGTCAATTGGACTAACCAGAAAGAAACGATCGCTCTTGGGTTTGGCAGTAGCTGCGGCAAGCGAATGTTATGACTTGACTATCAAAATGGGAAATTTACGTTTTAGATCTTCAGCACATCAATACAGATGGATTGCCCTAGGCAGTTTTGCTGTAATTATGGGTATTTCAGGCGCCCTGGCCTACCGCCTCGCCCCGCCCCCCGGATTCATGGCTCAAGGCACTCTCACTTCTAATAATCCGCCAGTCAAATTTTCGACCACGGGCACGACAATTCTCAAGCAGGGAGAGCAACTCACCCCAGAGGTTCTCCTAGCAGATAATGTGGTCAAAGCAGTGGCAGATGCAGTTAAGCTCTCGCCCCAGCAAGTTCGACAAAATGCTAGTGTCAAAATTTCTAAGCCGGAACAACCCCTAGAAATTGTGGTTGGGTATCGCTCGCTCGATCAGCAGCAAGCAATCCAAACGGCGGATATGTTGATGAAGGGCATGGTTGAAAAAAGCCGCCTGATTAACAGATATCGGTGGCAATCAGTCAATCAGTCGCTCAACCAACGCTTGGCACAAGTCACTCAAGACCTGAAACAAGCTCAGCAAAAACTCGACCAATACGAAAGAGAGCGCGCTCGTCTGTTGCAGCAAATGAAGCTTCAGCAAGACTTTTACAACAAAACTCAGCTTGCAATGGCGGATACGCAAGCTTCGGAAAAAGAAATGGTTAGCAGTTTGGCCGCCGCTACAGTGCCGCAAATTGTGGCGACGCCCACGAGCGATCCGACAGTGCCTCTGATTTTGGGAATTGGCTTGCTGTTGGCGATTTTGGTCAGCCGCGGTTTGATTCCTTCGGTGGCGGATTGGAGGTACAAAGCAGCTTTTCAACGAGAAGAGAGCGAAAGGCTCCAAAGTGCTTTGTACCGACTGATCAAAGAAGGCCGGGGCGAAATCACTCTGGTGCGGTTTGCGATGGAGACGCGGCTGTCGCCGGATGTGGCTCAGCGTTTTTTGAACCAACAAGCTGAAGTCTTTAATGCCAATTGCGAAATTAAAGACGACGGCAGCATCTTGTATCACTTCCACATTTAAAGGGCTGGGGCGATCGCGCTTCACAGAAAAATTTAGCCGATCGGGCCCTCACTGCTCGATCGGCTTGTTTTTTTCTTAATAGGACTTATATCAGGTTCGGTCGATCGACTATCCCCCTCTAGGTAGGCGCGGGTTTACGGGATCTGTAACTTATACTACTACTACAGATTTGGGTGAACCCGCCGACGCGAGCTGGCGTTGCGGTGATTTTACCCGACATGATATTACGCTCAACCCGGTTTCTTAGGTTGTAGGATGCCCCGGAGCTAAAAATTTCTCGATCGACAGAGGTGTTGAGTAACCTAGAACACCCGAAGATTGTGCCAGTTCCTCCCACACTGGCTCAAAAATATTTTTTGTGTTCCGCTTGCTTTTTGCTTAAATATATGTATAATGATAAAAAATCAGTAAATGTACGGTTGCTTTTTACCGGAGTTACCGAATTAAGGGGTACTTTATCCTTAAATATTTATTAAGGTAGAGATCACCTCAGTAGAAATGCTGTAGTATAGAACAATAACTGATTCAGGGATGTTATGTAGTTTCACATCAGAAACTCGATCGGGCAAAAGCCTAGAATCAAACTCCCCGACAGAAAGGGTACATTTTCATATTGAACTTTTGTAATCACCTAGAGGCTAAATCATGATTTTGGGAATAATTGGTTCTTCTTTCCTAGCTTACTTTTTGCTAATGTCGGTCGCTAATTACGGCGACACTGGAATGTAGATTAGTTAAGGCACTTATGCACCGAGACATAAGGCAGCAGGCAAAAAAAGCTGTTTGACAACTTCTTGATAACTTCGATTAAGTCTCAGCTTGGGCCATGTCTGTCGTGTCAGAGTCGTGTCTGATAAAACAAAAAAATGGATGAAGGAGTCGTTAAGTACCGCTGTGACTGGGAAGAAGCAGACCCTGTAGCTGCCCGGAACATAGCAGATTTGATGGACTGGCGCGATCGGCTCCACGCTTGGGGATTAATTGGCGTCTACGAAAATGGCATAGGGTTTGGCAACGTCAGCGTCAGACTCGGCAATTCAGGCCAATTCGTGATTTCGGGAACCCAGACTGCACACTTGAAGACTCTGGGCCCAGAATTCTACTGTACTGTTACCGAATTTAACTTAGAACAAAATTTCCTCGGCTGCCGGGGCCCCGTACAAGCTTCGTCGGAGTCCCTGACTCACGCGGCCCTGTACCTTCAGAGAGAGGATGTGTGCGGGATAATTCACGTCCACAATCCTAAGCTATGGCAGCAACTGCTGTTTAAGATTCCTACTACTAGAAAAGAAATACCTTACGGCACTCCCCAGATGGCCTTAGAAATGTTTAGACTTTTTGAGGATGAGAATTTGGCCGATCGCAAAATTCTGGCGATGGCCGGTCACGAGGACGGCATTATCTGTTTTGGCAGCACCGTGGACGAAGCTGGCAAAGTGCTTTCGGCTGCGATTAATGAGATTGGAGTTGAGCGTTGATCTCTCGAACGGTTGATCCATCGCCTGGGTTGTGGTAAAGATCGAGCATCAAACTCTCGCAACCAGCTCAAAAATTGCCAAGTGCCTCTTGCCTCTGTGGTAATGGAAAGATATTCTAAATAGCAGATATATACTAGATTTAATCGTAAAAGCTGAGAGTCATTGTCAGTAACCCAGCCCTAAAGGGACTGAGCTTGGTCGCGACTGATTGAGCAAGCTGTACTGACCAGCCTAAGACTTTAGAGGTCTACGTTATTTGGGTCATGACACTCCTTGAATGCGACGCTAGTTTTCCGCTCTGTCGCTTGTAGTTAAACAGCCTTAAGGTCACTGAGGCAGTGCTGCAAGCTTAACAAGCTCTTATAACATTGACCGACAAGCGAACATTACCCCGAAAGGGAGCCGGAGATAACCATATCTCCACAGAGGGGTAATTATACCCCTCTACCCCTCGCCGGAGGGGAAAGCGGATTCAAGGCGGTGGTCACGCTCGCCCTTCGGCTTCGCTCAGGATAAACTCCGTCGAATATATTGAAACCGCCCGTGTTATTTACCTCTCAGGGCTCAAGCCTCTGATTTTCCCACTTACCGAGGAGCATTTTTATGAATCAAACTAAACTTGTAAGCTCAAAAGAACTGCAATCAGAGGTATCTCGTCTCACCGAAGAGCTGCAAATGCGCGACCAATTGGTGCAGCAGTTGTCTCAAGAACTTTTCAGGCTGGTGAAGGGAAATTCGAGTTTTGTCCCCGCGCCGGAAGTTTCCGATCGCCACCAAGCTCAAATGCAGGCAATGCGGGAACAACTCCAAGCTGTTGAAGAACAGGTGAGTTTTTATCAGGAACAAATCGCAGAGCGGGATGCTGAGGTTTACCAACTGCGGCAGTCGGTGCAAGAATTGACGGATCGCTCTCGGATGCTAGAACAGGTAGTGCAGGAATTGCCGGGGGTTTACCGCCAGAAGTTTGCCGAGCGGCTCGATCCGATTAAGGAAAAGTTGGAGCAATTGCAAAAGGAAAACCGCCAGTTGCACACTGAGTTGCAAAGCGTAACTTACCGTCTCGCTGTGCGGAGCCGCAAGGCTAAGGGCCTGGATCTGCCGAGCGTCGATGCTGAGGACGATCGGGGAATTCAAATGCCGAGCTTTGGCAATGTCTAAGGTTTTGATTGTCGCGGGTGGTGAGAAAGATCCGGCCCCAAGTCTCAAGGCAGCGATCGCTCAATCTGATCCTTTAACTGAAGTCAATATCTGTGGGGTTTCTGAACTCCATTCTGGCGCGATCGCTCCGGGTGGGGCGATCTTTTGTCCTTTGACGCTGGATGTGCCAGAAAATCTGGTTTTTCCTGCTCAAGATGTGTTTCGATTTTGTAGCAATGTTTCGGCGGCGCGCGATCGAGTGTCCCAGGAGTTGCTTTTTCCCGTCGGGGGTGGCAATTTTTGGCTGCCTGTGGTGTTGACGGCAAAGGGCCCACTGTATGCTGAGGTGATCGGTGGGGAACCTTCTAAGCAGTCTGGCGAGTTGAGTTACTCTCAACCGGTGCATTTGTCCGATGTTTGGCGGCAGCAGTTGTATGAGTTGGCTTACCGCTTGCTGAATCTTTTAAATGCGCCGCCGGCGACTTATTTGATGCAGTTCGGGTTTGTAGGGGAAAGGATTTGTTTCGATCGACTTTGGCCTTTTCCGGCTGCACCTGCGATCGCTTCTGTCGGCGTTCAAGTGCCGGATTTATTTGTTTGTCATTGGTATTGCTTGACAAATCAACCTATTTATGATATTGAAATTAGCTCTGCGGTTGCTGGAAGCCTCTTGGAAACTTGAGATTTGAACTGGGCAGCTAATTTTAATCAAGCCACTAAAGCCGGAGTTTCAGTGGAGATAACTTGCTCGAAACTGTCGAAGATTTCAAAGAGTTGGTCGAGTTGAGTAATTTCAAAAATTAGCTTGACTGTAACTGAGAGGTTGCAGATGACGAGGCGGCATCCCCGGTGGCGGGCGGCGTTGAGTCCGCCGACTAAGGCACACAGCCCGGAACTGTCGATGAAATCTACGGCGGCCATGTCTATTACCCAGAGTTTGTGGCGATCGGGCACAATCTCGGCTAGCTGTTGCTGGAGGAGGCTGCCGGCTTGGGAGTCGAGGCAGTTGTGAGGTTGAAGGATGATGGGTTGGTTGAAGTTGGGAAATTCCATAGCAGTTATCCTACGATCGTAAAGTATGAATAAGTTAGTTTAGTTGCTGACTCTCTTGAGAGACTCAGGGGATTTCCGCGTATGTTTTAGGATGGGCGATCGCCCTTGTGGGAATCCGTGGGGAGAGCCGTCGTGATAAATTTAGTAGGAAACTGGCTAGCGATCGCGCGGAACGCAACCGCAACAATTCTCTATTCCTCTAGTATGCCTGAAAGGCTAATTTTTAGTTAGCCCAGCGATCGCGACAACAGTGTGTTTTTCATCACAGCGAAAGATTGCACTATTGGCTGAATCGAGCCAATATATAAATGTATTGAGCTTTGCAAAAGTTTACGAAGGCAGTATCGAATGTCTTTTGAGTTTTTATCGTTAGAGACTATTCAGCAGTTTGCGCGCGATTACGGCTACTGGGCAGTATTCCTGGGAATTTTGCTGGAAAATCTGGGAGTTCCTCTTCCAGGCGAGACAATTACGATTGCTGGCGGGTTTTTAGCTGGCAGCGGTGAACTGAATTACTGGTTTGTGCTCGGCAGTGCGATCGCGGGTGCGACTGTGGGGGGAAATTTGGGTTATGCGATCGGCAGGTACGGCGGCTGGCCACTCCTGCTGAAGCTGGGACAATTTTTCCGCTTTCGAGAAGAACAACTGTTTGACTTAAAAGAACAGTTTAGCAAAAATGCAGCTAAAGCGGTATTTTTGGGCCGTTTCATTGCACTGCTGCGAATTTTTGCTAGCCCCCTAGCGGGTATTGCAGAAATGCCTTTTTGGAAATTTTCGCTGTTCAATGTTCTGGGTGCTGCAAGCTGGGCATCTGTAATGGTGAGTTTATCCTACTTCTTGGGACAAGTTGTGTCTTTAGAGAAATTGGTAGCTTGGGCTGCTCAATTTGCGGTATTTGCTTTGCTGTTAGCAGTTGCTTGGATTGCAATTCCTATTTGGTTGGAGTCGCGGAGTTTGGACAAGACTAAGTAGGGTTGCAATCCGTTACCAAAAAAACTCAATATTCTTGTGGAACGGGCATCTTGCCCGTTCTTTATAATAGTTGAACATACCAGCTTAAACTTACATTTTGTGTCCAGATTAGCAACGGGCTAGAAGCCCGTTCCACACACAATAAACTGGGTTGTAAAAAAACCTAAACCATACATTTATAATAGATAGAAATCATGGGATACACTACAATATTTGACGGAACATTTCATTTAAATAAACGGTTATTAGACAGCGAAGCTATTTACTTATTAGAGTTTTCTCGCACTCGACGGATGAAGCGAAATCCGGCGATTTTGCAAAGTATTCCCGATCCGGCGAGAACAGCGGTGGGTTTACCTGTGGGCGAAGAGGGCTGCTATTTTGTGAATGAAAAATGGGATGAAGACTCCGAAGTTTCTGTTGTTAATTACAACCGCCCGCCCAAGACTCAGCCCGGATTGTGGTGTAAGTGGATTCCTACTGCTGACGGCGGGGGGATTCAGTGGAGCGGCGCGGAAAAGTTTTATGATTATGTCGAATGGTTGCAGTATCTGATCGACAATTTTCTGAAACCTTGGGGTTATGTTTTAAATGGCGAAGTGAATTGGCAGGGGGAAAGGGAAGAAGATATAGGTACGATCGTAGTTGCCAGCAATCTGATTATTTTGCCAGAAGGTGCTGAGGAATTGTTGAGGTATGCGGTGTCGCCAGTATCGGTGCCAAATTTTGTTTGGGATTGTTTGAAGGCGGTGCAAGCGGCGGGAGTTGACTTGACAATTTGGTATGAGGTAGTCGATCGAGCTGTGGAGTTGGGACATGGGGAAGCAGCGCTTTGGATTAAGCCTAATATTGAGAAGTATTTTGATGGTTTGAACCGGGGTTTTGAGTTTGAGGGGAATCTAATTGAGACGACAGATTTGGGATTGTGAGCAGTAGTTTCGATTTGTGGATGATGCGGCTATAATTGTGAGTAGGAGCAAATGAGGATTCACTATGACGGCATTAACAGAAATCCGCGAAGAATTAGCTGAGGACAAAGTTGAGGAAAAAGTACAGATTTATTACTCTCCCGAAGAGTATTTAATGCTGGAAGAGGGGGCAAAATTTAGAAGTGAATATCAGGATGGCAAGATAATTCCTATGACAGGCGGAACACCGAATCACAATCAAATAGCTGGCAATTTTTATGGGACATTAAATTTTGCTACCAAAGGACAACCGTACCGAGTATTTATAAACGATTTGCGTTTGTGGATACCGTCGAAGCGGGTTTATACTTATCCTGATGTGATGTTGGTGGCGGGGAAGTTGGAGTTTGCTGAGGGTAGGAAAGATACGATTACTAATGCGGTGATGGTGGCTGAGGTTTTATCGGAATCGACGGCGGATTATGACAGAGGTGGCAAGTTTAAACTTTTTCGCACGATTCCTACTTTTCGAGAGTATGTTTTGATCGATCAATACGAGATGCACGTTGAACAGTTTGTTAAGACGGATGATAATAAGTGGGTTTTGTCTGAGTATGATGGTGCTGATGCGGTGTTGAGATTGAGTTGTGTGGAGTTTGAGATGCGGTTAGGTGATATTTACGATCGCGTGGATTTTGAGTCTGAGTCTGAAGAGTGACTGCCCTCGAACAATTTGAGTAAGTAATATTATGTTCGACCAATTTACCCTAGTTCTTGTAGGGGCGGGTTCACCAACAATACCTGCCAATAATTAACAATCTCAAAAACCCGCCCCGGCGGAGATATCGCGAGAGATCGACAGGATATAAGGATCGAATTAAGCGAGTAGATTCAAGTAGAATCCCAGAAGCATTATGAAATCTGAAAAGTCGGCTATTAGCTATAATATCGCTCAAAAATGGGCTGTGACTCTTTGCTGCGAAGCAGAAGAAAAAATGGAATTGAGAGTTGCAAAAATTCTTGAGTATTTAGACAAAAATTATCTCTTAAAGCAATGGGCAATATCTGATATTGAAGCTACGGGCAGTTAGGGCAATTGCTTCACTGCGCGGTGTAATAATCTGGAAATATTTCAGGTATCTACTTCGGATTTGTTGGAGGTAATGAAGGAAGAAGGTCAAGTTATTGAATTAGATGCTAGTTTGATAAAAGATGACGAGGAATTGTTTAAAATATTGATTCGAGATGGGGTTTCAATTTATTTACTTGGCAGCGGGGAGATGATGCCGCTGACGGTTTTGGGGAAATATGTTTATGTTGACAAAGAACTGTTTATGTGGTAAGTGACGTAAGATCGCACTTCAAAAAGCTCGATCGCCCTCTGTCAGAGAATGTTGCGAACAAGTTAGTAAATATTAGCAAGCATCTTTAATTATATTTAAAACCAATGATTCTCAATCATCTGCATCAAACGACTTAACTATTTGCATATCGATCCGTCTTTCTCTTAAAATTGCACGAATGATATGTGCTGCATCCTTAACTTCTGGAATTTCATTCTCTGAAGTTGATTCATAACTCATTCTTATCTCTGATATGGCGGGAAACTCAATTTCTTTTCCGTCGGCAGTGCTAATCCGAAGATTTTTTTTAAGTATTAACTTTTTTCCCTCCTCATTTCCTAAATTTGCTGATGACAACTCCTGAGTGTTTACAGAAACAATTGTGTCATATAGATATTCACCTGTGTCCACTAAAGTTGCTACACCCCGGATAAAATTCCAATGACACTTATAGTAGGAAAGAAAATTTTTACATAAAAAAATTACCATAAATATATGAATACTGTACCTGGTCTTTCCATCTAGCCCTTTTTCAACATAATAATCCTGAGAACCTATTAAAGCTCGTAAAAGAGTATCATTATCTTCTAATATAAATCCACTACTAAGCTCTATGGGATGATTTTGATTCATCACTACATTAAGAGTTTTTGGTAGATTCTCATCTTTGTTTACTACAATTACATCTAATTCTCTAGGAGATTTTTTAAATAATGCTTTCTTATCGTCTAATAACCATCGATCAATTTGTTCATCACTAACCCGCGGAGTTATGTTAGGTGACATTCTTATTTTGGCAATCAAGAAAGTTGCTATCACTAAGGCAATAGTAAATGAAATATTGATTGCAAGTGAAAATAATAACCCTCCAACTACGATATATACAAAAACCCCTTCTTTTGGCGCTCTCTTCTCTTTCCAATGGGCTAAAAAATCTGAAATTACTTGTTTGGCAAATGATTCAGTTGTTGTATTTCGCTTTTTCAAGCATTCAAAATATTGTTTAATTAACTTCCTGTCTGTTGATAAATTGGTATACATTATTCTTTCTCCCTTTGTTTGAAAATACTAGCCATTGGTGTGTCTTTTATGAGCAAACTTATTTGAGTAGCATTTTTCTTGCTTATACCTCCTTCATTAGCCATCTTGATTGCCAAGGAATAATAAGCTTCTTTGCTACTATATCTGTATTCTGCTGAAGGTGTTGGGAAACCTTTAATAAAGTAGCAGCAATAACTAATAACTAGCTGTAAAATCTTTTGTTCAATAGTCCCAAAATCTTCTAATGAGACTGATTCCAAAACTTGCAACTTCCGGTCAGCTATGCGAAGAGGCAGATATTCTAAATAGATGTAGTCATTGGCAATCGTTTTGACAAAACTATCAAAAGTCGCCTTGGGCCTTTCGGGTTCATCGGGTTGCTTTAGTCAGAAGTGAAAGTCACCATAATTAGTCCCTATCTGAAGAAAGGCTTTAATTTCCTCTGCTATCTTCCCAAAATTCTGAATAGTTGGTGGCTGAGACTGAAGTTTATTCGCTAAAGCTTTAACGGCTGAAGCCAGTTGTGCATCTGTACTTACTGCTGTATATACTTCCTCGACTGCTTTAGCGACTTCCGGGTATTTCATTGCTACTTGTAACTCAGAAACAGCTTTGTCATAATCTAAGGGCTGCTGTTGAGATAGTTCTATGGCTGTTGCTGTACTTGACGACTTGATTTTAAGCAGTGATAGCAAGTTACGACCTTTCTCAACGACTAGCTGGCCCAGCTTTTCAGTAGCCTTCTCTGTGGCTGTCTCCGTGGCTTTGACTAATACTAAAGTTGCGATCGCCCCGGCTGTCATTGTTACAGGTTCCATATAAAATTCCTTAGTTTTTTAAACTATAACGACTTAATAGCAGCTTCAACAGTGAGAAAAAGTAATAAAAAAGTAATCAAAAAGTAAGATTAGCTCCCTGTTGCGGTACAATCTGTACTAATCCTACCTTAACGCTCCGCTAGTAAGGGACTTTAACACATGACTGTTGACGAAGCTCTAACGATCGCAGAAACAGCCCTCAACTACGATCGCCTCAACAAAGTTCAAGAGATAGTGTTTCGTCAATCCTGGGAAGGACGGTCTTATAAAGAAATTGCAGCCAGCACTGAATATGAATATGATTATATCAAAGATGCTGGTGCTAAACTCTGGAAATTACTTTCAAAAGCACTAGAAGAAAAAGTCAAAAAAGATAATCTCAAATCAGTCTTAAAGCGATACTTACGGCGAAGTCAAGTGAATCTACAGCGAAATCTAACAATAGAAGTCAACCTCAGCGGAGCAAATCTCAGCGGAGCCAACTTAAGTGGAGCTAGATTATTCGCCAACTTAAATGAAGCTGATTATGTACAAACCGATTTAGATAAAACAATAAACGCTGAAAGTGAAACTGAATTATCTGAATCAGAAAACGAAATTAACTGGAACGGTTTTTGCTTTCACTCCGACGCACAAGTGAAAATTGCCGAAATACTCGATCGCACTTCCACCCTCTTCATCCCCAACTCCCAACTGCGACTGACAACACCCGCCGGCAGACAAAACCAAGAAGCTGACTTTCTGATCTTCCACCAAAACAAGCTAGGGATACTGAAAATTGACCGTGCATCATCCCATCCAAACGCAACAGAAGATGAAATGTGCGATCAACTTTTGAGAGATTCGGGCATCTGTCTTATCAAACATTACGATCCTACCCGATGCAGCGAACAACCGGATCTAGTTGTGCAGGACTTTTTGGAAAATTTGAGTCAGGTACAAGCCTAATAAGCTATTTTTTATTTAAACTGTGATACAAACATTACCTTGGTTTGTGATCGTTTCTCCCTTCAACAATTAACAATCCTTCATTTCATAGTCGATGTAATAAATAGTATAGATCTTCAATTAATTTAAACGTTTGGCGAAAGCTTTTATATTAATTCACGGAAGTAATTTTGAATTATACCGTATTTAAAAGCACAATAGCTTTTTTCAATTTCATTAAAAATTGTAGCAACGAGTCATCTGTTGTGAATTCCTTTTTCTCTATCTCCTCTGCGTCCTCTGCGGTTACTTTCAAAATTATAAATTTAACCGCAGATATACACAGATGAAGGCAGGTTGAGATTGTCTGTTAGTGCATAGAACAAAGCTAAGCAATCTTCACCTCGGCGATTGCTTCTTACTAATTACCCATTACCCGTTACCCATTATCAATTCTCCTTTCCCCTCAATTACTTCCCCGATCTCGAACGCACCAATTCCCTGAGATTCAAACCATTTAACAGCCTGCTCTACTTCCCTGGAATCGAGCAACAGCACAAAGCCAATCCCCATATTAAAAGTATTGAACATATCTGCTGATGCCACTTGGCCCGCTTCAGCAATCCACTGGAAAATTGGCAAATTTGGCCAGCTATTGCTGTCAATTCTGACAGATTGATTAACTCCCAAACAGCGGGGCAAATTTTCCGGCAAACCGCCGCCCGTAATGTGAGCCATGCCGTGAATTTCTAGACCACTCTTAATTGCTTGTAGGACGGGTTTAACATAAATTGTAGTCGGAGTTAGCAGCACTTCTCCTAAACTTTTGCCGCCTAACTGTTCGGGTTGGGAATGCCAGTCAAAACCGCAATCGCCCGCAATTTTTCTCACCAAACTAAAACCGTTGCTGTGCACGCCCGAACTTGCCAGCCCCACAGCCACATCTCCCACCTGCACCCGCGAACCGTCCAACAATTTGCTCTTTTCGACAATTCCCACACAAAACCCCGCCAAATCGTACTCACCCGCTTGGTAAAAACCGGGCATTTCTGCCGTTTCCCCTCCGAGTAAAGCACAGCCCGCTTGCTTACAACCGTCAGCAATGCCGGCCACCACCGCAGCTAATTGTTCGGGATTTAACTTTCCCGTGGCTAAATAATCGAGAAAAAAGAGGGGTTCGGCCCCGGATGTCAGCACGTCGTTGACGCACATCGCCACCAAGTCGATACCTACCGTGTCGTGCCGATCGAGATTGTGGGCCAATTTCAACTTAGTCCCAACGCCGTCAGTACCCGAAACCATCACCGGCTCTTTTAAACCCTCCGGGACGCTGAAAAAACCGCTAAACCCGCCGAATCCGCCCAAAACTCCCGATCGGTGCGTGCTTTTAACCATACTCCCGATGCGCGAGACAAAAGCTCTGCCCGCCTCAACATCCACACCTGCTTCTCGATAATCCATAAGTCCGCCAAATCGATTTCTTCTAATTTTTAGTTTATTCCCATAACAGATACATTTAACCCGGCAATTCCCCGAAGTCCGAGATTGCTGAGTATGGTAAGACTTGGAAATCAGCAAGAATTCCAGTCAAAGAGGTATCTCTCAAAGCTTTCAACAAAATATTGAAAGCGCCATTGGTATCCCGTTCTAGTTTGTGGCCGCAGTCGGGACAAGCAAAATGCTTGCTGCCTCCTAACTTTGTATGAATGTTACCGCACTTTGAACAAGTTTTAGAGGTGTACTCTTCTGTTACGTCTACTACAACACAACCGTGTTTGGCTGCTTGATGCTTCAACGTTTGTTTGAATTTATAGTGACTCAAAGTCACCATAGCTCTAGCTTTTTTCGCAGCCAGGCGGCGTTTACCTTTTTTCACCATCTGCTGAGTCTCGAAAGTCGGCAGAAAGATTACCTGGTATTTGTCACACAGATATTTCGCTGTTTTTTTGTGCAACTCAGCCACCAAATTTTTAATTTTGATTCTGATTTTAGATGCAGCTTTTCTCAAGCTATAGCGAAGTCGTTTAAAACTTCTCCCTTTGCTGGAACCGATTCGGCTCATTATTTGATCTAGATGTCTAGCAAGACGGTAGATTCTGCCAATGTCATACTTGCCTATCTCTAGTATCTCTTGTCCGTCGAAACCCGTCATAAAAGTTCTTACACCGGGGTCGAGTGCCACAGCCAATCTTGAGTCAGTAGCAGCAGGCTTGTTTTCATTGACTGCATAACTTACAAACCACTGACCGTTAATTAAGCTAAGACTTGGCTCGTGCTGCATGACATCCAGAATTGGTTCTGCTGACTTAAAACTTAAGCCTTTGGTTCCTTGAGGGTAAAACGTGCGGGATTTCCAGTTGTCGGTTTGAAATCTAATGGTTTGAGAGGTATCTCTACAGGTTCTAAACTTAGCTGAGCCTCCCGATTTTTTAGCAGCTTTGTGGGCTTCAAATGCTTGAAATACTGCTAGCTGTCGGGGATTGTAAGGCTGCTGTTTTATCCACTCCGGTGCGCTATCCATAATCTGCTTTCGCAGATCGTATTTACCTATTTTCTGGGTTTTGAGGATAGCAATCGCTTGGTTGTAACACCACCGACTAGCAGCTATCCAAGTTCTCCAAGTTGCTGCTAATTTTGTTTCCGGGTAAACTCGGATCTTCTTTGATAGTAGATTTGTATTTTCCCAGGCCGTAGAGCCGACAACTGAATAGGTGGATGATGGCAAGGATATCTTCAACCATTTCTCTTTCTGGAGATAACTCTGTTCGACCGAGAACCACGAGTTCGCAATCGTTTTGTTCGCAAATCCATCGGATGAGGTCACAACCAAACCTTGCGAGTCGGTCAAGGTGACAGACCACAATTGGGCTGATGTCTCCTGACAGAACTTGTCCCAAAAGGGCAAGAAGGCTTTTTCTTTTAAAATTGAGTCCTGGGCCGATATCTTTGAAGACTTGACCTTGCGGGTAGATTCCTTGGAGGTAGTTGATTTGTCGGCTGAGGTCTTCTTTTTGCTTGGCGCTGCTAACAAAGGCAGTAGAGGGAGGTGATTCTTGGATCGAGTCGGTCACTGAACACTGAGTCAATGTCGTAACGCCGCTGGTTGGTAGGAGTTCTAATTGTCTTGATTTTTCCCGCTTCGTCCCAGTTTCTAAGGGTTTTTTCGGAAACTCAGAGGAGTTTGCAGGCTTCTCTGGGGGTGACATAACGAGTCATGCGGGTTGTTTTTGGCTTGCATCTTCTATGTTATCCTGTTTGGCCAGGTTGTTCCGGGAATTTACAAAGAATAATTTACTTTGTCGCAGCAGTTGACAAACAGCTTTTTTAAGACTAGCCATTCGGCAGCCCACAAAAGACACTAAACTTTTGTAAATTTTTGTAAATTTTTCCGTAAAGACTGAAACGGCTGTAAGCACTGGAACTAAAGGGTTTTATGATAGAGGGTTTTGAGAAAATTTGATGAGGATTTGGTGAAAAGCGCGATCGCAGCGATCCCCAACCGCAAAAGTTTGTGGTAGTCTGTTGCAGTTCGTGAACAAAACACAAATTGCGGATCGAGTACGAGTTGTCAAGTGTCAGGGAAGTTTCCGCCAAATTTTTTTGGGGCGGAAGCATTAAAGCAAAAACGCACCCGGATACTTTGCTTTGACTCACGGGGGAATGGCGAAGGGCAAGAGAGAAATCCTTGACGCCCGCCGCCAAATGGCCAATCCTCCAATCTCGGTTGGCAATGGCTATTCACAAAAATGGACGTATGAAGGAAAAATTTGTTGGTGGTCTACTCGCTGTCCTGTTAGTTCCTGTGGTAGGAACGGCATCCTCTTGTCACGCACAAGCAACAGGTGCCGACAACCAAAACTCTCAGGTTTCCGAGCAAGTAATTGCCACCCAACCGTCCCGGCAGTTAAACGCTACTCGGGTCGAAGCGCAAAAAGTCGGACAGTATCAGTATCAAGCAAGAGCTGAAATTGCCCGAGACTCGATCGCCAAAATTCAGCCCCACAACTTAGGCGGGCGACAAGCAGCGACAGTCTACGTGCGAAACATTCCAGTCATCACCTTTCTCAACGCCAGTCCGGAAACAAACACGCCTTTGGGAGAAACTGGCAACAGCCAAGCCGGTGCTAGCAGTCCGTCAAAAGTAGCGGGCGCCAGAGAAAATCCCAAAGTCGGAAACATTGCCAGCAACTCTAGCAACCAAGAACCCGATCCAATTTGGCGGGCATCAAGCTTAGCAGCAAGACTCAATCAGCTAGCCCGCAACAACATCGATCCCAACAGCATTACCGTTAAGTGGGAAAAAGGCGATCGCTACATTATCCAGGCAAACGGCGAGGAGTTGGTAAACATCAACGCCGAAACCATCCTCCCCGACACCACCAGCAACTTTAGCAGAGACGCCCTGCAAGCAACCAATCGCCTCCGGCGACTTCTGGGCAACGCCCCACCCCTGGAAGAAGTCGCAGGCAAACCCCAACCAGAACCCCCCGTGCTGTCTATGGGCCCAGTTCAAGTGCGCCTCAGCGGCTGGGCTTCCTGGTACGGCCCAGGATTTAACGGCAACCTCAGCGCCAGCGGCGAGCGTTTCAACCAAAATGATTTGACCGCAGCCCACCCAAACTTGCCTTTTGGAACGAGAGTCATGGTAAGAAATCTCGACAACGGCCGCACTGTGGTCGTCCGCATTAATGACCGCGGCCCCTATGTGGGCGATCGGCTCATTGACTTGTCCGCCGGCGCCGCCAGCGTGCTGGGAATGATGAGCAGTGGCGTTGCGAGAGTGGAAATCGAAGTGATCGAACCGCCGCAGCAAACAACTGGTGGACGCTGAACGGTAGTCTAAGGCAGAATACAAAAGTTATCCGAAGTGTAGAAAGCAGAAAGTAGAATAAAACTGACATCTTGCACCATTTTCAAGAACGGGCTCTCCGGCCCGTTCCACAAAGAATGAGTTTTCTTGTGGAACAGGCCGAAAAGCCTGTTCCTAAACAACTAATTGAGAATGGTGCAAGATGTGAGATAAAACTGACATCTTGCACTATTCTTTGTGGAACAGGCCGAAAAGCCTGTTCTTGAGGATGGTGCAAGATGTCAAGTCGAACAAATTCTGACAACAAATAAACTCTGCATTCTGCCGAATGCCTTCAGGAGATTCTACCGGTGCGCCTGTTTACTACCATTGCAGCACTTCGCTGCTACTTAAATTTACAAAAGTCTGCTGCACCTCATTTGACAGTCGGTTTGGTGCCGACGATGGGAGCTTTGCACGCAGGGCATCTGAGCTTGATCCAGCGGGCAAGGCAAGAAAATGCGATCGCCCTGGTCAGCATTTTTGTCAACCCGCTGCAATTTGGGCCGACAGAAGATTTTCAAGATTATCCTCGGAATTTCGAGCAAGACCGGCTGTTGTGCGAACAAGTTGGGGTTGATGCCATATTTGCTCCCTCAGCAACCGAAATGTTCGGCAACCAAGCGGTCGATTCCCTACGGGATAGCTTCGCCGCGCGTACAGAAACAGAGCAAACCGCCCAAAAACAGATAGAGATTCACCTTTCATCCTTAACTCAAGTAGTGCCGCCACCGACGATGACATCGGTTTTGTGTGGCAAAGCAAGGCCCGGTCATTTTCAGGGCGTCGCGGCAATTGTTACTAAACTTTTGAGTTTGGTGCAGCCGACAAAAGCTTATTTCGGTCAAAAAGACGCCCAGCAGCTAGCAATTATTCGGAAGCTGGTCTTTGATTTTAACTTGCCTGTAGAGATTGTCGCTTGTCCGATCGTCCGGGAAGAGTCGGGACTGGCAATGAGTTCTCGCAATCAGTATTTAACAGCAGAGCAAAAACAGCAAGCCTCCGTACTCTACCGCGCGCTGCAACAAGCCTCGAAAACTTTTGCTTCAGGGGATCGCACCGCAGCCGCCGCACTCGCTGTCGCCCACGCAGCAGTCGCAGGAGAGCCCGCAGTCAAGCTCGAATACGCCGAAATCGTCGAGCCCGACACTTTGACGCCGTTGCAGGTTGTGGAAACAGCCGGACTTTTAGCCGTGGCCGCCAGAGTTGGCTCTACTCGCTTGATTGACAATATAATTCTCAGGAATCGCCGGCCAATTGTGGCGATCGACGGCCCGGCGGGAGCAGGCAAATCTACCGTAACTCGCCTTGCCGCAACAGCTTTGAACTTGTTTTATCTGGATACCGGTGCGATGTATCGGGCGCTGACTTGGCTGGCATTGAAAACAGACACGCCGATTTCCGACGAATGCGCGATCGCCGAATTAATCAGTTCCAGTTATTTAGAATACAACCTCGATCCCGCATCAAAGATGTTGAAGATTAACGGCGAAGACGTAACCGAGGCAATTCGCAGTTTGGAAGTGACATCCCGCGTCTCGGAAATGGCGGCACTTCCCGCCGTGCGGCAGTTTCTGCTGGAGGAACAGCGGCGCTGCGGCACAAAAGGCGGAATTATAGCAGAAGGCCGCGATATCGGCACTAACGTGTTTCCCGATGCGGAAGTGAAGATTTTTTTGACGGCTTCGGTACAAGAGCGCTCGCGCAGGCGGCTGTTAGAACTAAAAGACACCGATCGGGCTAATATTAGCTTGGCCCAATTGGAACAAGACATCGCCCTGCGGGACGAAAAGGACAGCACCCGCGAGGTTGCACCTTTGCGTAAAGCGGCCGATGCTGTGGAAATTCAAACAGACAATCTGACTGTTGCCGAAGTTATCGATCGGATTGTCTGCTTGTACAAAGAGAGAATCGGCCCTAAAAGTTAATTTTAGGACTGGCGGGCATCGATCGCCACTCATATCAAATCCGGTTAAACTCACATCTTGCACCATTGCCAATAAGCATTTTAGGGGCGGACAAGATGCGTGTTCGACAAGAAAATTGAACTATGAGTGGAACAAACCGGAAAGCCTGTTCAGGAAAATGGTGCAAAATGTCAGGTTAAACTCACATCTTGCAGCGTTAGGTAGGGACGCGGGCCCCAGCCTGAGTCCCTAAGAATATAAAGTGCCCTTAACCAGATTTGAGCGCCGTCCGCTTGGTGGGGGAAAATTTGAACCATCCCATTTTTTATGGGTTAGGGGATTTCTTGCCTACAAGTCTTAATGTTTTTTATCCTGACGGACTTCCCCGCGATCAGTTATTTCCAGTAGTATTTTTAGGGGCAATCGGATTTAAGATTATCCTCTTAAGAGGATTAAGTTGATATCAACATAAAATATAAAATTAACTGTGCAAGGTGTGAAGGAGAGAATGACGTGACACAAATGAAACGGATCTTGAGGCGGCGAAAAACTTTAATTGTTGCTTTTATGGCCGCCATAGGAAGTTTTTTGCTGGGTGTGACGTTGCCGATTAACTTGCGGGCAAATCAGCCATTGGCACCGATTCAGGCGCAAGTCTTGGCCGTATCGCACTCGCAAGAAGAACAGCCGATATCCAATATTAATCAGCTCCAACAGGCGATCGCCCGTCGAGTTGAATTTTCCCAAAATGCTCTAACCCAATTGCAGGGAATGCGCTTTCAATCAGCCGTACCGGATCAGTTTCAAGGGACAACCATTAGTCACGCGAAACTCGACTCCCAGCACAAGGCGATCGCCCTGACATTTGACGACGGCCCCTGGCCGACAACAACTAAACAAATCCTAGATATTCTCAAGGAAAACAATATTAAGGCTACATTTTTCTGGGTAGGAAGATACCTGCAAACTTATCCCGAAATTGGCAAACAGGTCGCAGCAGCCGGTCACGCGATCGGCAACCACACTTGGAACCACCAATACATTAAGTATAACGAAGACGGTGCCGCTCGCGAGATCGATCGCACTTCATCCTTAATTGAGGAATTGACCGGCATCCAAACATCGATGTTCCGCCCGCCAGGAGGCATTTTAAACAATGGATTGACAGCTTATGCTCAAAAGAAAAATTATGCAGTTGTGATGTGGTCTGCTGATTCTTTTGATTGGCGCACTCTTACGGAATCTTTGATAGACAACGTGATGAGGCAGGCCAATTCCGGTGGCATTGTGCTGATGCACGACGGTGGCGGCAATCGAGCGAGAACTGTAAAAGCTTTACCTGATATTATTGCTCGATTGAGAAAGGAAGGGTACAGTTTCGTAACAGTTCCAGAGTTATTGCAGATGCAAAAACAAGACTTACAGCAAAAGGAAACAGCACAAAAATAACTATTTGCAAAAGTGGGATTTTACACCATTTTTCCATTTTTTTGTATGTCGTTAGATAAATTTTTCATAACTATAGCCGAACGAAGAAGGAAGAAGTAGCAACCGCGCCCGATGCCCGGCGACGTTCTTAACTAACTCCTGAAACCATTGCTTTAATGGCATTTCCCCTCTTCCTTCTTCCGACGGACATCGGACTGACATCCGTTACATCCGTTATAAAATCCGTTGCCGAACTTCCTTCTTCCTGACATCCGTTACATCCGTTACAGAATCCGTTGCCGAACTTCCTTCTTCAACTACACAAATCGATCGAAAATCGCTAGGCTATAACAGAGCATCAGTTCGATCGCGAGTCGCGTACCAGCCATGACCCAAAGTCTTAATGCGACAGGGTTGCCCCCCGCCTTCCCGGATCACACGCAACTCCCCGAATCAGACGGCACGTTCGTGAAGAACTTTCAAGAACATCCCCAGAGTATCCTGCTCACCGACTCCCTAGAAAGCACACTGCAAACGCTTCACCCCGACGGACAATATGCGATCGGGCAAGATTGTGGCATCTACTGGCGCGAAACCGACCCACCAGAACGCGGAGCCGAAGCCCCTGACTGGTTCTACGTGCCGAACGTTCCGCCTTTGTTAGACGGCGAAATTCGTCGGTCTTACGTGATTTGGCGCGAGTATATGGTGCCAATAATTGCGATCGAATTGGCGAGTGGGGATGGTTCCGAAGAACGAGACAACACGTCTTTATCTCGTTGGCCAGAAGGTACTAATCAAAAACCAGGGAAGTTTTGGGTATACGAACAGATTATCCGCATTCCCTACTACGCCATCTATACAATCAAAACCAGCCAACTGGAAGTCTACAACTGTGTAAACGCCCGTTATTGTCGATTGGAACCCAACGATCGCGGACATTACCCGATCGACCGCATGGGAGTAGAGTTAGGCGTATGGGAAGGCAGCTATCAAAATCAGACACAACGTTGGTTGCGCTGGTGGGATAATCAGGGGAATTTGTTGCTGACGGGGAGCGAGCAAGCTCGACTCGAACGCCTCCACACCGAACAGGAACGCCAGCGGGCTGAAGCTGAGCGTCAACGAGCTGAAGCTGAGCGTCAACGGGCCGAAGCTGAGCGTCAACGGGCCGATCGCGTGGAGCAAACACAACGAGATGCTATCCCCCAACTACTGGCAATGGGTTTGACTATCGAACAAGTTGCCCAGGCGCTTTCTCTGTCGGTGGAAGAGGTGCAGCGATTGGGATAAAGGGCGGTCGAGCTGACCATTTCCTAGCAAGGACTTTGGTCTTTTTCGATACCTTAATTGTAGCCATATTACCAATTTAGGCTTGAATCTAACGGCAAATTTTGCAATTGAGAATTCACCCAATTAGCCGCCGCTAAACCCGATCGCAAAGCACCCTCTATTTGACCTTCCCCGCACAAATCCCCCGCACAAACCAGCGGCAAATTCCCCCCAGCAGGCAAACAAGAAACAGGCAAAGGATTTCGACAAAAAGCATAGCGCCAGCGGTGAACCTGCAACCATTCCGGCTCCTTCAGCCAAGAAATTAAATATTCAGAAGCTCGATCAAGCAATTCTTGACCGACTGTTGGCAAATCAACCGATTCTAGATGGCGTTCTGCAAAATTTGCGCTGCTGTGAACCACAAACACCGGCTGCTGCGGATCGAGCCGTTTGCTGCTGTCCAAACCAACCCAAGCTAAATCAGAATTATCGGGAAAAGAAACAGCTTTCCACGGCGGATTTAGATTGCTTAAATCTTGCTGTTTTGCCGCAGAATAGCCAGCCATAACCGTAATGCAAGGCTCGTACTCCACAGAAAGCAATTTGTCAAGAAAATCCGATTTCAAACCAATTTCCGAATTCAAAAACATTAAAGCTTGAGGTGCAGGAATTGCCACAACCACAGCCTTAGCAATCAATTCTTGAGGTATCTCTAAATTGCTGTCAGTGAGTTCTAGGGAAAGATGCCACATTTGGTTATCTGTAGTCGAAATAGCTTGTACGCGGCGGCCAAACCAAATTTCTACCCCCTCCGCCAGATACTTACCGATCGCATTCATACCCGCAGGTGCGACATAGCAAGAACTAGCAATAGCAGAAAGTTTCCCCTGTCTGAATTCCCAGACAGTATCAGTCCAGAGTTTGAGGATGTGGCGATCGACCAAAACCTCAATTAACCCCTGCACCGCATCCCCCTGCGGTTCCAGATACCGCACCCCGTGATCGGCCCTAGTACCCTGTACGCGGCGGGTAGCGACTCGTCCCCCCGCGCCGCGAGATTTCTCAACAACCGCCACAGAATAACCAGCTTGACGCAACCGTTGAGCGCAACTCAGCCCCGCCATACCCGCACCAATCACCGCAACATCGAACATAATCAATCAGTCAATCGATTTTAGATTTTAGATTTTAGATTTTAGATTGAAGCATTGACCCCACGGATAAATTGGGGGGCAAGTTTCATCGGATACAGGTTTTTTATTTCTGGACGGATGAATCCGGGGGCTTGTATCCTGGATGCTTTCGGTCAGCCTTGTGAATCTAAACATCAGCTTAAAGGCTGCGAGCTGAATTTGTACCTTACCGATGACTCAAAAGAGCCGTAGCACGGGCGATGACCCGACGCCATCGCCCTGCACCAAGTAGTAGAATAAAGGACAGCACGACTCCATGATTAAGACCAGATCAAAAAATGCCACTGTAGGTAAATCCTAAATCCTAATGGTTGTCAACCAGCCGTCATCTAAAATCTAAAATCTAAAATCTAAAATCGCATAGGGGAGGGCAAAATTTTGGACGAACTCAGAGCAGCACTCGAATTGACAACAGAAGAAGAATTGCAGCAACTAACAGAACTTCTGTTCAGCCGCAAGTTTAACCCTTTAGATTACGTGCAAACCCCCGCACCGATAGATGTACAAAGTCGCGATCGCCAAGCATGGCTCGACGCCGTAGAACAGCGGTTTCGCTATCTTGCAGCCGACGGCTTGACGGTACTCAGAGGGCGAACCCAACAAGTAACTTACAGACAAGCACTAATTCAAGTTTGTCGCTATCTCAAAATCCCTTATCCCAGACAGTTGTCAACCACCGACTTAGAGGCAGAAGTATTTCTGCACTTAATGGGCCGCGCGTGGAAGCGTTTACCTGCAGATGAACAGCAAGCGCTGACACTGCGCGTACAGCGAGCGATCGTTGATTCTAAACTCTCAGAACCCCTGCCAATTTCTGCTGAAAAAGACCCGCTGGGTTTACTGTTCAAAGGCGGCAGCGCTTTAGCTGTTAGTTCCATCTTAAAACCAATGCTGCTCAAACTAATGGCCAATCAATTTGCGCTGCATTTTGCCACCTATCAAATGGCAAAACAAGGAGTGCTTGCAGGCACTGCAACTGCAGCAACCCAGTTTCAAAATTATGTCGCAATTCAGACGGCGCGGCGCGGTATGGCGGTGAGTGCGGCTCGTTACGGTGCAACGCGGAGCGTATTTTCGTTAGTCGGCCCGGTGATGTGGACTTGGTTTTTAGCGGATTTGGGTTGGCGATCGATTTCCACGAACTACGGCCGCATTATCCCGACCATTTTTGCCTTAGCTCAAATACGCCTGACGCGATCGGAATGCGTTTGGGAACTAGCTTAACGATGGTAGATTGTAGATTTTAGATTTGAGATTGGGAGTGTGGGTGAATATCAAAAATCGGTTGAAATTAGCTGCCAAACAGACAGCCGAAAATCTCAAGTCTCGCCTCCAAAAACATCCCGATCCCCGCCTGCAAATTCCTTGGAATTTCGCCCAAGTGGGGATGCTAATTTTTCCCTTAATTCCCATTTTGGGAGCTTTAGGTTTATTCCTGGGATTGGCCGGCACTTGGAAGCAAAAGTTCCGTCAAATTAGTCGCCGCCCGTTGAATCGAGGATTTGCAATTCTGAGCGCGTTGCTAGTCATCACAGCGGTTTTTGCCCACAACCGCATCGAGGCTTTTATAGGGTTGTACAATTTCTTGCCGTTCTTTATATTGTTTGCCGCTTTTAGCAGTTTAATTCAAACTCTGCCTCAATTGCGGCAATTGTCTTGGGTGATTGTAATTAGTTCAATTCCAGTGATAATTTTAGGTCTGGGACAGCAATTTTTAGGCTGGAGCGGCATCGATCAATTGCAGCCTGTTTTTGGCTGGGTACTCGAACCCAAAGGCAATCCCCCCGGCCGCATGGCTTCTGTATTTATGTACGCTAATATTTTAGCTTGCTATCTGACAATTGCTTTTACTTTAGCACTGGGACTGTGGATGGAAGAAGTCAGTTGTCAGTTGTCAGTTGGCAGTTGTCAGTTGTCAGTTGTCAGTTGTCAGTTGTCAGTTGTCAGTTGTCACCACTTACCAATGCCCAATGCCCAATGCCCGATGCCCAATGCCCGATTCCTATTTTTAAGTTTGGCAGTGATCGGAAATGCTGTTGCTTTGATTTTTACTAATTCTCGCAATGCTTGGGGGCTAGCAGTTTTGGCAGTTTTGGCTTTTGCATTTTATGCGGGTTATAAAAAATTATTAGCTGCGGTTTTTAGTGTAGCTAGCACAGTTTTTTTGTCGGCCTTTGGGCCGGAACCACTGCGGCAATATTTACGAAGAATTGTTCCGGCTTTTTTCTGGGCTAGACTCACCGACGAGATGTTCCCAAATCGGCCGACAGCTACTTTGAGAAAAACTCAGTGGGAATTTGCTTGGTCAATGACTCAGCAGCGTCCTTGGACTGGTTGGGGATTGCGAAATTTTACGCCTCTATATCAAGCTCAGATGCAAGAATGGCTTGGTCATCCTCACAGTTTGATGCTGATGTTGACTGCGGAAACGGGGATACCCGCAACGCTTTTTTTGTTTGGTTTAGTTGGCTGGGTTTTGGCTAGGGGTGTTTTGCTGCTGGCGAATTGGCCGCTTTTCCCTGGGGATATTAAACACGAGCAAATAGCAACACAGGAGGTAGCGGAAAATGCTTTAGTGCTCAATCAAAAATCAATAATTAATAGCAAAAATCAGGTAGTTTGTCAAGATGTAAGAGCGACCGATCGCCTAATTTTTTTCAGTTATTTATTAGCCTTCGCCGCCTGTACGCTTTTTAACACTGTAGATGTGACGCTGTTTGATTTCCGACTCAATACTACAAGCTGGTTGCTGTTAGCCGCAATTTGCGGAGTCAGCCAGAGGGAATAGGGCATCGGGAATAGGGCATCGGGAATAGGGCATCGGGAATAGGGCATCGGGCATCGGGCATGGGGCATCGGGCATCGGGCATGGGGCATCGGGCATGGGGCATCGGGCATCGGGCATCGGGCATCGGGCATCGGGCATCGGGCATCGGGCATCGGGCATGGGGCATGGGGCATCGGGCATGGGGCATCGGGCATCGGGCATCGGGCATCGGGCATCGGGCATCGGGCATCGGGCATCGGGCATCGGGCATCGGGCATCGGGCTCCCGGAGGCAGAGCCTGGAAGGTTATTGATAACAAATAACCAATAACCAATAACAACTGCTAACAGTCAACAGTCAACAGTCAACAGTCAACAGTCAACAGTCAACAGCCAACTGCCAACTGCCAACTGAATTCCTTTATTCTACCGTCACCGATTTTGCCAAATTTCGTGGCTGATCCACATCCAAACCTCGACGCGCCGCAATGTGATAAGCCAACAATTGCAACGGAATCACTGTCACAATCGGTGACAACAATTCATCCACCAAAGGCACGGGCAAAATGTGGTCAAAAATCTCGGCTTCCGCCACACCTTGCTTCGGCGTAACGCCAATTAAACGGGCGTCGCGGGCCTTGGCTTCTTGAGCGTTGGAAAGCACTTTTTCGTAGACGCTTCCGGGCATGGCGATCGCCACTACAGGCACTTTCGCATCCAAAAGGGCGATCGGGCCGTGTTTCATCTCTCCCGCCGGATATCCTTCGGCGTGAATGTAGCTAATTTCCTTCAGTTTCAGCGCCCCTTCCAAAGCAATCGGAAAATTAATTCCCCGCCCCAAAAAGATAAAATCTTGGGTGTCTGTAAACTGGTGAGACAATTCCTCCACATACTGTTCTTGAATCTCCAAAAACTTCTCAATTTCCGCTGGCAACTGGCGCAAACCAGTAATAATTTCTGCCAATCTCTCAGTGCTGATTGTTTGCCGCTGGTGCGCCAAATCCAAAGCTAAGAAATAGAATGCCATCAACTGAGTGACAAAAGTTTTAGTCGCAGCAACGCCGATTTCTATACCAGCGTGGGTGTTGATTACCTGCGGCATCATGTGGGCGATCGAACTTTCCGTCCTATTAGTAATGCCTAACATTCTCGCCCGGAATTTATCAGTAAAACCCGCGCGGCGCTGCTGTTCCATCCCCAAAGCAGCCAGCGTGTCCGCCGTTTCTCCCGACTGAGTTACCCCAATAGTTAAAGTATTTGCTGTCAGCGGTGCCGGTGCGTAGCGGTACTCAGAAGCGTACTGCACCGCTGTCGGAATATTAGCTAATTGTTCCAACAAATATTTGCCGATTAGCGAGGCGTGCCAGCTCGTTCCGCAGGCGAGAATGGAAATTTGTTCGACATCAGCGCAAAGTTCTTTGGGCAAGTTGAGATTGATGGGAGAGCGCGGATTGCCTGGCTGCCAATCGCTGTCTAAATAAGCCTCCAAACAAGCTCGGACTACGGCTGGCTGTTCATAAATCTCCTTGTGCATGAAGTGTTTGAAGCCTTGTTTTTCGACTAAAACCGGACTCCAACCAAGGATGCGCGGGCTTTTTTTCAGCCTTTCTCCTGCAAAGCTGTAAACTTCGACTCCCATCGGAGTTAGCCTTGCCAATTCGCCATTTTCCAAGGACAAAACAGTGCGGGTGTGAGATACTAAGGCCGGCGTGTCGGAAGCGCAGAAAAATTCGCCAGCACCCAAGCCAATTACCAAAGGAGCTTGCTGTCTGGCGACAATTATTTCCTCTGGAAAATCTGCACAGATAACGGCGATCGCAAAAGCTCCTTCTAATTTATTTACCGCCTTTAAAACAGTTTCCAAAAACGATAAATCCGCAATTTTCTCGGTTTTTTTATCTTTTTCTTCTTCCTTCTCCCTTCTTGCTTCTTTCAAAAATTCAGCTATTAAATGAGGGATAACTTCTGTATCGGTATCCGAGACAAATTTATGTCCCTTCGCTTTCAATTCTTTCCGCAACTCGCGATAATTTTCGACAATTCCATTTTGAACTACCGCAATTCGCCCGCTATTATCTAGGTGAGGGTGAGCGTTATATTCTTCAGGCTTGCCGTGAGTGGCCCAGCGGGTGTGTCCGATGCCGATGGGAGCCAGAGAGTCTATCTCTGCTAGCTTTTCCCGGAGGCTGTGCAATTTGCCCTTTGCTCGGATGCAGGTAATTTCTCCTTCGGAGATGGTAGCGAGGCCCGCTGAATCGTAGCCCCGGTATTCTAGTTTCTCCAATCCTGCTAGCAAAATCTCGCTTGCTGCTTGCGTGCCGATATAGCCAACGATTCCGCACATTTAACGTACTACTCCTGCTTAGCGATCGCAATAAAACTTAAGTTTTATCATTTTTACCTTCTTCCGGCCCCAGAATGCAGATTCCGCGACAAAAAAAGAGGGGGCAATTTAATCGCCCCCTCTTTTGTGCCCGTAATTCGATCGATGTGTCGATCGATATTTAGTAGGCTAGACCCATACTGCGAGTGGTTTCTGCTCCCAGGTAAACCCGGATGCTCAGAAAATCGGTGGGACAAGCAGTTTCGCACCGCTTGCAGCCTACACAGTCTTCGGTGCGGGGAGATGAGGCAATCTGAGCTGCTTTGCAGCCATCCCAGGGCACCATCTCCAAAACGTCAGTCGGACAAGCGCGGACGCATTGAGTGCAGCCGATGCAAGTATCGTAAATTTTGACTGAATGAGACATTGAATAAAGGCTCCCAACGAGTCACTAAAAATTTGCTGCCTCTGCGAGTGAACAGATTTGACGGCGAGGTGCCACCGCTATAGCCTGCACAGAGAATTAAAGGTTAGTCTACCGCAGTGCCTGGAAGCACTTCGCGAAAAAGCGACAAAACTTCACAGTTATTCACGGTGGGACTCTGATAGAACCCATTTGGGCTCTATATCATTCGCCAACCGTTTGAGCATCAGCCTGTTGACATCCTCCCCGCCCTAAAAGTGCGGGGATTCCCAAACATCACTGCTTGGGTTTCTGCTTCTGTCCCTGACGGGGTTTCGCACCAGCCTTAACAGATTTACTCTGTTCGGGTCTTACGGTCGCTCCACAGACTGACACGGCAAGCCCTGCCGCCAAAATATTCCTTGCCGCATTGATGTCTCGGTCATGGTGAGTCCGGCACTTAGGACAATCCCATTCCCGGATATTTAACGCCATCTTTTCAACGATGTGACCGCAATTGCCACACCGTTTTGAACTCGGAAACCATCGGTCAATTTTGATTAAAGTGCGACCGTATCAGTTGCACTTGTATTCAAGTTGCCTGACCAATTCACCCCAACTTGCGTCACTTATGGCAAGAGCTAGTTTCCGATTTTTAACCATGTTCTTCACAGCTAAATCCTCAATGGCAATCCTTTGGTTTTCGCGCACCAATCGAGTCGTTAACTTGTGAAGGTTATCTTTTCTTGCATCAGTAATTTCTTGATGCACTCTCGCTACTTTAAGCCGTGCTTTGTGACGGTTGTTAGACCCTTTCTGCTTTCGACTTAAAGATTTCTGCGCTCTCCTGAGCTTTCGATACTTTGCCTTAAATCCTTTGGGATTAGCAATCTTTTCACCCGTGCCCAGAGTGAGTAAACTCGCAATTCCCAAGTCGATGCCGACTTGACTGTCTGACACAGGTAGTGCTTCAATTTCAACATCTACCAACAGAGAGACTGACCATCTACCAGATGGTGAAAGCTTCACCGTAATCGTTGATGGTGTCGCACCGACAGGCAGCATCCGACTCCAGCGAATAGGCAACGCTTGAGTGCATTTTGCTAGGTAGACCTGTCCGTTTTTTAACTTAAAAGCAGATTTGGTGAACTCAGCACTGCCGCCATTGCGTTTCTTTTTGAAGTTGGGGTATTTTGCCCGCCCGTCAAAGAAGTTGCTCAGGGCAGTTTGCAGGTGGCGCAAGCATTGCTGCAATGGTACACAGCTAACTTCATTAAGAAAATCAAGTTCTTCCGTTTTCTTCCATTCGGTTAGCATTGAAGAGGTTTCAGCGTACCCTACCCGTTTCTGGTCTTTGTACCAGGCTTCAGTTCTTGCAGCTAATGCACGGTTGTAAACCAAACGAGTACAACCCAGTGTGCGTCGCAACAAACTTTCTTGTTCCGGCGTGGGGTAGAATCGGTAACTGAAGGCTTTTAGTGTCATGCTCACCTTTGGCGTTACTTTCACAGTCTAGCACCTCCCATCTGAAATAGTAGAAGGTCTTAGCAAAATTCAAGTAAAACCCTCCTAGAAGGACGGGGTTTCTCACCCATTTTTCTGATGATCTTATCCGGGTGATACCCCTTGCCCTTGCAGAATGGTAATCTTCGGAATATTGACGGGTCAGAGTGTGAAAATAATCGAGGTTGTGACTCAACATTTCAATCAAGCCATATTCATCGGACACACTGGCTGTTGTGCAATGGCTCAAAAACGGCAAGCTGACTGGTATCAACGGCTAGATGTTGTTTGATGCCATTGGTGCATTTGTAATGGCAGAAGCCTTTAGACTCGACACTCGCAAATTGCACGTATTTTTCACCGCTACACCGAGCTATTAGAGGAATTCTAGCCGTTTGGTTAATCCACTTTACGCTGTGAGCTAATGAAGGGAGATCGGGGAGCCAAGAAGAAGCCCACGAGACTAGCGAAGAGAATCGGTGTAAAAGTGCTAAATCCTGTCAATTTGGCCAGTAGCAGAGTTGTACTAATTGGAGTTCGAGTAACTGTTGAATTCAGAGCAGCCATTACACAAATCATTGCCAAAGTCTCGTTGGATGCGGGATTAATGATAGCGATTGCCTTTCCTAAACAGGATCCTATAAAAAACAGTGGGATGATAATCCCTCCCCGCCAGCCTCCATTTACGGTCGTACTAATGGCAAACACTTTAGCAATAACTAAAATCAAGAGAAATTCCAAAGGAAAGTTTCCCTCAACAATTTTTTCAATTTGATGTTCACCAAAGAAACGAGTGAGCGGAAATAAAGCTGATAAAACACCAAGTCCTAGCCCAGCTAAAGTAGTCCGCACATAGATTGGACTGGGTATGGCATCAAACAAGCGACCTACACCGCGAAATATAGCGATAAAAAGCCACCCCATGAGCGCACCTACGATTCCATAAGCAATCGCTGCGCCAAAGTCATAAAGGCTGTCCACATTGTATTGAGGAAAATGCCAGGTAGGGCCTATTCCAAGCTGGGTAATTGCTACAAAAATGGTGTAACTTGCACAACTTGCCACTACCGCAGGCAATATTGCTTCAAAATACTCCACAACATTCTGATGATGCAGAATTTCTAAAGCAAAAAAAGTACCACCCAAAGGAGCACCGAACAAAACTGTAAAACCAGATGCCATGCCAGCAATACTCAAAGTTCGTAGTGCCTCTCCGCGCAATTGAAAGCGATCGGCTAACCACGTACCAATTGAACCTGTGACTTGCACCATTGGTGCTTCTGGACCCGCACTGCCTCCACTTGCAATACTGATTAGCGACGACAGAATCATCGAAGGATTCTCGTTCATTGGTAACCGCCCACCATTGAGATGAATATTGTCAATAATCAACCCTATTTCGCCAGGATTTCCCAGCCAATGAATGAGCAAACCGATGAGTAAACCCGCAAGCGGCATGATGATTAGTAGAGAATGTCCACTAAAATATTCAAATCCCACCATCATGTAAGACAAAAATATCCAATAACTTGCACCAAACAAACCACAAATGATTCCTAGCATTGCCCATAGGAATACCGAACGTGTGAGATTTACTGGGTTTCGTTTCATTGTTTACTCCTTGTCAATAGCTAGGCAGTTAGGAAGTCTTAAAAAACTATTTTGTGTAATTGTATACAATTTCTGTGATTTGCATATTAACCTACCAGCCCCACACTTGCTTTTGAGTCTAGATCCGGGCTACGGTATGCGGTCTAGCGATCGCAGTCTAACAAGGGCTGGCAACGGAACTGAGGCATCGGTTATCAGTGGTGTAGCCACCGTGCAACGCCGTTCGCTGAAGCCCCCGTCGTTAGACCGCTTCATATTTTGGTGGTGTCAATAGCTTAAAGAACCCATTTGGGCTCTCTGATGACGAGCTAAGATCAGAAATAAATGGCATTGTCGAGCAACTTCACCGACAACGAGTGATAACTCCGCAACGCCATTGCTGCCCCACAAGAAGAAGACTAGACCACCTCTGGGGACAAAAGGACAAATTTAGGACTTACCCACCGGGGCTCAGAAACCGGGTTTTTTTACGAAAAAACAAAGGTTGTGACCCGCAGATTCGGTAAAAAACCCGGTTTCTTTGGTATGTGTGCGTCCAGGACTGAAATTGTGGACGGTATCTTCTATCAACTCAAGAGTGTATAAGCGCGATCGATCGTCCCGCTAGCACTCGCCTATAATTCCGCTCTAACCGGATTTGATTTGAGAAAAGACTAAAGTCTTTACTACCAACCTGGATTGAAGATGAGAAAGGACTAAAGCTCTTACTCCAAACCCGCGCAAATCGATCGACTAAAAGCCTAATTTTTCTAACACGGGCTTAGTTGAAACAATATGTCGATCAAGTCCTAGTTTTTTTGGCTCCACACCCAAAGCCAAAGCCACCAATTGCGACAAATGCAACACGGGCAAACCCAACTTGCGCCCGATTACTTTTTCCACCTCCGGCTGCCGCGCATCCAAATTTAAATGACAAAGCGGGCAAGGAGTTACCATACAATCAGCGCCATTGTCAAGAGCATCTTGAATATGTTTGCCTGCCATCTGAAAAGATTGGTTAGTGGCATAACTCGCCAACGGCCAGCCACAGCACTGCGTCCGCCCTCGATAGTAAACCGGAGTTGCCCCGATCGCCCGAAACACATTTTCCATTGATTCCGGTTGGTGCGGGTCATCGTAAAGCAGCTTATCCTGAGCTCGCAGCAGGTAGCACCCGTAAAAAGACGCGCACTTCAAACCTGAAAGCTTGCGGGTGACTCGCTTCTGCACCTCGTCGAGCCCGTAATCTGCAACGATCGCCCACAACAGATGCTTCACCTCCGTACTGCCTTGATAAGGCGAACAGCCTTGTTTTTCAAGTAAACCGTTGACTTTTTCTATGTAGTGAGGATCGGTTTTCTGAGATTCCTTGAGGCGATCGTCCACATGACCGATCACCCCTTGACAAGTGCTGCAATGTGTCAACAAAGGCAGATTCAGTTCCTCAGCCAAAGCAATATTGCGAGCGTTGACAGTATCTTCGAGTAACTGCGAATCTTCCTTGAAAGTGCCAGAACCGCAGCAGGAAGCTTTTTTGAGTTCCACCAGTTCAATCCCCAACGCTTGAGTCAGCGCTTGGGTAGACAGGTAAAGTTCACGGGCCGCCCCTTGGGGAACGCAACCGGGAAAGTAAGCATATTTGAGATTTGGGGATGGCATAATTGTTTCTGCAGGGGACACAAGGTTCGGGACAAGAAACTTGAGCGATCGAAGTCGGGAGGCTTCCTGCTTAGTTTTCCCTCTTTATAATTAACGTATCACCGCCTAGCTAGGAGCCAATTGTCAGCTTTTCTCAAGCATTTTGAGTTGATGACTGACAATCAAGCATCCAGGATACCCGCCACGTGATTCATTCCGAAAGCAGACTCAGGACCCAGAAATAAAAAACCTGTATCCGAGAAACTTGCCGAACGTATTTATCCGTGGAGTCAATGCTTCAATCTAAAATCTAAAATCTAAAATCTAAAATGGATTGACGCACCATCGACCCAAAATTCCGGTTCCTCAACGTTATCAGGTTGCTAAACGAGATGATTGATTGTGGGCTATGGGTTTTTTCCTTAGTCGTAGGGTTGCTGCGATCGTCCGTGTCCCAATTGTCGCTGGCCCGTGTCACTTAGAAAAGCGGCCAGCCTTTCTCTTGCCGATCCCCCTTTCGGATAAGATTAGATACGCAGCAACCAATGAGGACACGAGGTTATGAGTCAAGACGACATTTTTGCTAGAGTCAAGAAAATTGTGGCTGATCAATTGGAAGTCGATCCAAGCGAAGTCAAGCCCGAAGCCAACTTTGCTAACGATTTAGGAGCAGATTCCTTAGATACAGTAGAGCTGGTCATGGCCTTGGAAGAAGAGTTTGATATTGAAATTCCCGACGAAGCAGCCGAAGGAATTACTACGGTTCAAGCTTCTGTAGATTTCATCAGCAGCCAACTTGCAGCTCCAAAAGCATAAAATACCTGTCTTTTCCCCTAAGAGGAGAGAAGTTAGAAAACTGGAAACTCCTCTTTTGTTCTGCGTTCTGGGTGTTTAATTTTTTGAAACTGAAATCATGACAAATTTAGAGCGTAAGCGCGTTGTTATCACGGGTCTCGGCGCGATTACACCGATCGGCAATACCTTGTCTGAATATTGGGACGGGTTGCTTGCCGGGAAGAATGGTATAGGCCCGATCACCTTATTCGACCCGTCGCGGCACGACTGCCGCTTTGCCGCAGAGGTGAAGGGTTACGACCCACACGACTATTTAGAGCGCAAGGAAGCAAAGCGGATGGATCGCTTTGCTCAATTTGGGGTGTCAGCCAGCAAGCAAGCTCTTGCTGATGCGAAGTTTGAGATTAACGACCTGAACGCAGAACAGGTGGGTGTCATTCTTGGCACTGGCATTGGCGGGCTGAAGGTTTTAGAAGACCAGCAAGAGATATATCTGACTCGCGGCCCCGATCGATGCAGCCCGTTTATGATTCCCATGATGATTGCGAATATGGCCGCGGGCCTGACGGCGATTCACACGGGCGCTAAAGGGCCAAACTCTTGCACGGTGACGGCTTGCGCTGCCGGGTCAAATGCCGTGGGCGATGCGTTTCGCTTAGTTCAGGCGGGTTACGCCCAAGCAATGATTTGCGGCGGTACAGAAGCTGCGGTGACACCTTTGTGCGTGGCAGGTTTTGCTGCGGCGAGGGCGCTTTCGACTCGCAACGATGACCCGACTCATGCTTCTCGTCCGTTCGATCGCGATCGGGATGGTTTTGTCGTCGGCGAAGGTGCTGGCATTCTGATTCTAGAAGAAATGGAACACGCTCTGGCGCGTGGCGCGAAGATTTACGCAGAAATCGTCGGCTACGGTTTAACTTGCGATGCGTATCACATGACTTCTCCGGTACCGGGGGGGAACGGTGCGTCGCGCGCGATGGCTTTAGCGCTCAAGGATGGGGGTTTGACGCCGGATCAAGTGAGCTATATCAACGCTCACGGCACGAGCACGCTTCCCAACGATTCTACGGAAACAAAAGCGATTAAAAATACTTTGGGAGACCACGCTTACAAAGTAGCAATTAGTTCTACCAAGTCGATGACCGGTCATCTTTTGGGCGGTTCTGGGGGCATTGAGGCGGTGGCGACGGTAATGTCGATCGCCAATGACAAAATCCCGCCGACAATCAATCTGGAAAATCCCGATCCTGAGTGCGATTTGGACTATGTTCCTCATACAAGCCGCGATCTAAAAGTTGATGTGGCGCTGTCGAATTCTTTTGGATTTGGCGGCCACAACGTGACTCTGGCATTCAAGAAGTTTGTTCAGTAACGGGCAATTAGAAAGTCGAGAGTTAAAAGGTGAAAAATTAATTTTTCACCTTTTTATTTTTTAGATTAATTTTTGATGGGGCGATCGGCTATTAAGTAAATCAACTTAATTCAACCTCAGGGTAAGCTCATCTAATTTGGTATAAATTGTACTTGACAAAACAAACAAAATACACAGGGGAACCCGCTCGTCATTAACGGTTCTATAATGCCTCAAAAGCTAAGTCATCAAGGTAAGGAAAAGTTTATGGGTATGAGTA
>NZ_JAUBPT010000360.1:0-1309 GCF_036700905.1 Microcoleus sp. S13_C3
ACAAACTTATCAGTTCCTACAGAAAAATTGAGCACAGTATCCAGACCGCTATTAGCGCTTAACACAAAACGATCGTTCCCCATACCCCCAATCAAAGTATCATCTCCCCCATCACCAAACAGCCAGTCATCCCCAACACCCCCATTGAGAATATCGCGATCTTTCCCGCCGTAAATAGTGTCATTACCATCATCACCATTGAGAGTATCTTGACCTTCATTGCCGTATAACAGGTCATCGCCACTGCCACCGTTGATGCAGTCTTGCTGGCCGTCTTCACCCACAGCGCCTCGCAGATTTTGCCCGCGATCGCCACTAATGGTATCGTTACCTTCATCGCCGCACAAAATATCGCTGCCATCATCGCCGTACATCAAATCATCGCCAGCATCTCCCTGTACTACATCGTCATCCTTGCCTCCACGAAGGGTATCGTTACCAAAACCCCCATCAAGCGAGTCGGAACTCTCACCCCCACCCTGAAAGTCATTCCCCTCTCCCCCAAATAGCAAGTCGCGTCCATCAACATCGGACACTAACTCGTTTTGCAAGCCGCCATAAAGCGAATCGTCCCCCTCATCCCCGACAATCGTATCGGAACCGAGTTCACCCCAAATCCGGTCATTATCTTTGCCGCCGTAAACTAAGTCATTACCTTTGCCGCCAAAAATGCTATCGTTACCGCTGCCGCCGCCGATGATATCGCCACTATCGTTGCCGAAAATTAAATCGCCTTCATCCGTGGCAATTATGCTGCCGGCTGGAGTGCCGTAGTCGCCGATTATGGTGTCGGAACCTAGATTGCCGTAGAGAGTATCCGAGTCAGTTTCGCCGAAAATGCGATCGCCCCCTTTGCCTCCAAACAGCAAATCCCGTCCGTTGCCCGCGAGCAAGGTGTCGTCTTGTTCTTGGGCGTTAAGTAAGTCGTTGCCATCGCCTCCTGTCAGCAAATCGAAGCCGTCGGGGTCGCTATCGAGGGAGTTGAGGACGCCGCCAAACACAGAGTCGTCTCCGTTGTCGCCTCCAAGGGTATCTGGGCCTTTGTCACCCCAAATCAAGTCGTCTTCTTTGCCACCAAAGGTGATGTCGCCAGCTTTGCCGGAGTAAACGGTGTCTGAACCTTGGTTGCTAGCAATGGCATCGCCTGAAGAACCGCCAAAAATTAGGTCGCCGTCGTTACCTGTTAAGTCGATGTTGTTGCCGTTGTCGCCGACGATCGTATCCGAACCGCGATCGCCGTACAATGTGTCTCCATTGCGATCGCCAAAAATGCGATCGTTGTCTTTGCCACCAAATACGGCATCGGTTT
>NZ_JAUBPT010000361.1:0-1308 GCF_036700905.1 Microcoleus sp. S13_C3
GACTAATTATGAAATGGAACCGAAAAATAAAAAATAAAGGTAACTTAGTTAATGCAGTTTAGATGTCGAACAGCTTACACCTTTGTAGTAGTTCGCAAAACCCCTGAGAATAGGATTCAGCTTTTTGATGAGGACTTCCTGTTCTGCACCATTCAGGCTCTTAACCTCTTCACCAATCCTTTTGCAGAAGGCAAGAACCTTCTTTTTGGAGGGTTTGATTAGAAGTTTTCCATCGTAGTGTCGAGAATTAAACCCTAGAAAATCAAAGCCATCTTCCATTGACGTGATTAGCGTCTTCTCAGAGCTGAATTCAAGACCTCGTTCAGACAACCATGCTTTAATCAGGTTTTGTGCGACTGTGAGATTTTCTTTGTCTCTAGCCGTTACGATGAAATCATCGGCGTAACGCACCACACCAAGCTTAGGATTAGTGGCTTTGATATAATGTTCTAAGCCATGCAAACCAATATTGGCTAATAGAGGTGAAATCACCCCGCCTTGTGGTGTGCCTTGTTCGGTTTGATTAAGATTCCCTTGGTATACAAAACCTGCTTTTAACCATCTTTTGATGAGTTCTCTTTTTGGGAAATTGCCCATCGTGTTCAGGATAGATTCATGGGCGATGTTGTCAAAGAAGCCTTTGATAAGTAGTAGGACACAATTAATTACACAAAAATTTGGGCTACAAGCCTTGTCTAGTAAAAAATCAGCAAAAAATCAGTGTGTAATTAATTCTGTCCAATTACTTATCAGCCTCTAGAACCCAGTTGTGCCATCTTGATAGCAGATTGAAACCTTGTTCTATTGCATCAAGACAGCTTCTTCCCGGGCGGAAACCATAGGAATTTTGCTCAAATATGGCTTCCCATTCGGGTTCGAGTGAGTTCTTTACTATTGTCTGTTCGATTCTGTCACGCACGGTCGGGATTCCGAGCGGTCGTTTTTTGCCGTTAGGCTTGGGTATTTCTACCCTTCGTGTTGGTTTGAGGTTTCCCCCTTCCCAATTATTTACCAGAATCACCCTTTGCTTTGGGGTATTGACGATTTCTTTGTCAATGCCAGCCGTTGCTTTACCTTGGTTGGTTTGAGTGATAAGTCGAACTGACAGTAGTAGATTGGCGTAGCTACGAAGCATCAGCAACTGCCACGCTTCTTAGCTTACGGAAGTTACCAAGCCTTCTCGCACGAAAGATTCTTTGACGCAGGTTTCTAATGGCTTTGTTAATTTTTCTGTCGGGTGAGGTTCGAGAGTCACCTCTGTCCCCTCCCCTAAGAACGCAGCATGAGAGTTTCCAACTCACTGCGCTC
>NZ_JAUBPT010000362.1:0-1307 GCF_036700905.1 Microcoleus sp. S13_C3
TTTTATGAATTATCCTGGTTTTTGGCTTTTTGGGTATTCTATTTTATCGTACTTCAACTTGAAGTGCGGAATGTGGGCTACAGATAAACTGTAATTGTAGGGTGTTCAGTGCGTACCTAATCGAATTAGGGTTAATTTACCAGATGTCCTATAATTACTTGGCAACCGAATTTATGGCAATATGTCTAACTGTCCAGTGTGCGGTGCTGAATACATAGAAGAAAAAGCAGAGTTGTGCTCGATTTGTGGCTGGGATTTGACTCCCTACCCGCAGCGTGCTAAGCCTTCCAAAACTTATTTAAAAAAAGAACAAGTTAGATTGCAGTGGGCAAAACAAATGTGGGAATTGGCCCGCAATCAACAAAATTGGTTAGCTAAATTTGATGAGTTGCAGGGGGAAGTGCAGCAAGGTGCGATCGCCCGCACATACATTCAATCTCAGTTAGAATGGGTTCTGTACCGCCTCGAACAACTAAACCCCGAATTGATTGTCAGCACTCTACTGCGACTGGAAGACAAAATCGGCGCTATACCTGACTCAACTCCGGCTATCTCCGAAGTAGGGATGGACTACCGCCAACTGACAAAGCTATTAGAAGCCGCAAAATGGCGCAAAGCTGATGAACACACTTGGGAAATCTTGCTGCAAATCGCTGTCAGGGAAGACGAAGGCTGGCTGAGTGCAGCCGATATTGACAGTTTTCCTCCTACAGACCTTCGCACGATCGACCGACTTTGGCAACAATACAGCAGCGGGCGGTTCGGGTTGAGCGTGCAGCAGCAGATTTGGGAAAGTACCGAGGCAAATTATACTGAATTTTGCGATCGAGTCGGCTGGAGAGTCAAGGAAAATTGGAAATATTACAGCGAGCTCTCCTTCAATGAAGATGCTCCCCCCGGACATCTCCCCGTCACCGCATGGAGACAGCGCGCCTGTTACGGTGCTGGTAAACTCACCGCAGCAGAAAACTTGGCTCGCATCGCTGCGAAACTGGCCAGTGGCGATCGGTAATCATCAAAAATAAAAAATTCAACTAGAACAGCAGGAGTCCCGCACTCTACCTGAAAGGTGAGTGTCGGGAAGAATGCGCGGCAGATTGAGGGGTTCGATACCCCGAAAGCTGCCAATACGCTACAATAACAACAGCAAAAATTCACTTTTTGAAAATGTCCCAAGTTCTTACCGAAAATTTTGGGTTTAAAGCCCCGTCCTTTTAGGACGGCTTTTTATTCTGGTTTATGTTAAGATAAAGACAGTAAATATCAAAAACAAATGAAAGCTAGATATCGCTACCGATGCTATCCGA